>NZ_JBHVDX010000132.1:0-27604 GCF_042802555.1 Streptomyces sp. NPDC057474
CCAGGCCAGACCCTTCAAATGGACCAAGACTGCCGACCAGATCCTCGACCGCATCTGCCGCTACTGCTCACGCATCTCCGAACCAGATCACTAGCTCTTCGCGCACCACCGGGGTCCTGGGGAGGCCGCGCTCACCAGGGGGAGCAACGGCGGGCCTGGAAACAGGTCAGGTCAGATGTCGCTCGCGAGTTTCGCCAGGAAGTCCGCGTTGGCCGCGACGTCGTGGCCGAGGACGACCTGGTGGTGTGGAAGGGCGGCGAGCTGGTCGGCGACTGCGGCACGGGCCAGGCTGCTGCCGCCGCCGTCGATGCCGTGGGCCAGGCCGAAGTGGTCGGGGTAGCGGTCTTCCGTCGCGCCGCTCATGAAGTCGTCCTCGCCGAGCGTCCGGTCGCCGTTGACCAGGGCCGGAACGGCATCAGGGTGGATCTGGGGGAACAGCAGCCCGGCCGCACAGCCGCCGGTCGCCAGCTCCATGCCGAACCAGCTGCTGAACTGGTCGGGGAAGACCTGCACCTTCATCTCTCGCTTGCCGCCCGGTTCCCACAACGGCTTCCGGCGCCCGGCGAGCAGCGCGTCCGTGACGTCCTGGTGCTGGGTCGGGTGGAGCTGCTCCCCGCCCTTGAGCCGGTCGCGGACGACGTCGTACAGGCCGAGCGCGTCCAGGAGGCCGAGGCCGATGGCTGCTGCCGAGGGCCAGGGCAGTACGCGCAGTTCGCCCCCGACGACCTTGACGAATACCCGGTCGTTGGCGAGCAGTTCGGCGCCGCGGCTGGCCAGCAGCAGCGCCGTGGTGGTCTTCCCTGCGCCCTTGGAGCCGAAGGCGAGCAGCGCCCGGCCGGCGCGGACGACGGCGGAGGCGTGCAGGAGCGTCCAGCCGTCGCGCAGCAGGGTCGCGCGGATCATCTCGCGGGCGATCCGGGCCGTGGCCAGGGCCAGCGGCTCGGGAGCGAGGCCGAAGATGGTCACGTGCCCGCCGAGCTGCTCGGAGCGGTAGGCGAGTCCCTCTTCGCGCGAGACGCCCGTGATGGTGCCCGTGCTGTCCCGGGCGAGGAGTAGCCGGGCCTTGGCGTAGGTGACTTCGTCGTGGGGGCAGGCGGTCACCAGCGCGTTGAGGTCGGCGTACGCCTTGTCGTCGAGGTCGGCCGTGACCAGCGGTCCGGCGCAGACGCTGCTCGCGGGGACATCGAACGCTTTCCACCAGGGTCCGAAGTATCGGCGGGACCAGTCGGTGACGGTGGGGGTATTGCTCAGGACGGTCACGCTCGCGTCCGCGGCTTGCAGCCGGGTGGCGGTGGGGGTACTCACGTCGTCTCCAGTCGGGTCGAAGATGGGGCAGGACGGCGTAGCGCCTGGTAGGCGCCACGAAGTTTGGTGACGGTCGCGGCCAGTTGCGCGTCTTCGCCCGCGTCGAGGGCAGGCAGGCACGCTACGGGCTGACCGTCGGTGAAGCGCAACGGAATTCCGAGCCAGTCGCCGCGGTGTTCGGCGGTCAGTTCCTCGGTGCCGTCGACCAGGCCGAGGGCCTTGTGCAGGGTGGACAGCACGGCGCCGGCGGGTCCGGAGCGGGTGCGGCCGACGCCCGCGCTGATCCGGCCGGAGCGGGTACGCAGTTCCGCGCGTACCTCCGTAATGGGGACGGGGGCAGGCGTGCCGTTGACGGTGGTCGACGAGGCGCACACCACCGCGCCGTCTCCGTGTTCGCCGATGACGTGTCCGTGCACGGCGGTTGGGGGCACGTCGAGGAGGTGGGCGAGGGTGAGCCGGTAGCGGGCGGAGTCGAGGTTCGAGCCGATCCCGTATACGCGCGGGCAGCCGGAGGTCTCGGCGAACAGCCGGGTCATCAGGTCGACCGGGTTGGTGACCACGAGCACGGTCCCCTGGTAGCCGCGCAGCGCCGTAGCCAGGGCACGGACCACGGGGGCGTTGGCCGCTGCACCGCCCATCCGTACGTCGTCGGAACGGGTGTTGGTGAACGCGGCCCGCACGGCGATGACCACGGCGTGGCAGCCCATCAGGTCCGCCGCCCGGCGGGCTTCGGGCTGTACGGGCGATCCAGTGGTCTGTCGCATGTCGTCGAGGTCAGCGGTCAGCGCCGCCGCCTGCTCGATGGTGCGGGAGACGACGAGGAGGCGATGGCAAACGCCGGAGGCCACCAGCGTGGCCGTGACGGTCTGGCCGACGGCTCCGGCGCCGACGACCCCAATCGAGCCCACCGGTCCCGGCATCACGCGGCGACCGCCTGGGCCCGGCCCAGCGCGCTGTTCCATACCGTGCGCGCATCGGTGCCGGCCGCCAGCTCCGAGCTGAGCTTGTCGGCCATCCGGCACAGGTCGACGGCTCGGCCGATGAGCGCGTTGCCCCGGCCGGGGAGCGGCAGCGCGCCGGGCGCGGACAGGTACGTGGTGAGGATGTTGACGCTGTCCATCAGCCACAGCACCAGCAGCTCCCGCAGCCACGAGCGGCGGAGCCGGGCGGGCAGGACGTCCGCCCGGGATGCGGCGAAGGCGCTGACCCCGTGCAGGGCCTGCCGGCCAGTCTCGGTGCCGGGCCGGGCAGCGGCCAGCAGGAGCACGGTTCGGCTGATCAGCTTCGCGGCATCCACGGCAGGAGGGGCGAGCAGCAGGCCGGGGTCGATGAACACCGGCTGACCGGCTGCTCCGTGGGGGAACACCACGTGCTCGGGCTTGAGGTCCCCGTACGCCAGCACCCGCCTGCTCGCCTGCTGGGGCAGCCCCGTGGCCTGGAGCCGGTGCAGCCGGACCACGACGTCGCGCAGCAGGGCGACGACCAGGGCGCGGTCGCCGGGCGCGCACCGTTCGGCCCCGAGCCGTTCCACGTAGGTCGGGCCGCTCAGTCCGTTGAACTTGCGCTGGAAGGTCCCCCGGATGCTGCGCTCCCCGATGCCCCGGGCCGGGCCCAGCAGCCGGGCCGCCGACGGGCGGTGGAGCCGCCGCAGTTCGCCGAACGTCCCGGCGAGGAGATCGGCCGCATCGTGCGGACGCTGCAGGAGCAGGTCGGCCAGGGTCGGCCCGGTCACCGACTCGGTGAACAGCACCCCTCGCGCCAGCCCGGCCACGTCGCAGACCCGGGGCGAGTCCTGCTGGCCCAGGAGCCGCAGCTGCGCGGCCTCCCGATCCATCAGCGCCCCGGGACGCTGCACGTACGCCTGCTGCCTGGCCCGGACCTCCGGCCAGGGACCGCAGGCGCCTCGCAGCAGCGAGACCAGCGACACCCCCAGGAAGGCGTACTTGGCATACAGGGGGCGCCCGTCCACGCGGATCCGGCGCACGTAGCCGGTGACGCTGGGGACGTGGTCGCCGAGGTCGACGTCGGCGCGCGGCCACAGGTCGGCAGCAGCGGCGGCGATCTCGCGGGCGGCGAAGGCGAACACCTCGCCGGCGTCCGGGACGGGGGGAACGGGTTCGGGCGATGTGCTCACGGTCGTGGTGCTCACGTACGCCTCCAACGGCAGTGGATGGAACCCCGCCCGGGGCACCGGGCTGAGGTCGGCGCATGGTGGCTGAGAAGGAGTCCCCGGCAGGCCGGTTAAGGAGCGGCCCGCCTGCCGGGGACTCCCGTGCGCCCGACCCCACGGGGGAGGGCATCGGGCGTCTCGGGAGAGATGGTCAGGAAGACGGAAGGCCCTGGAGTCGGTCGAGACGCTCGTACAAGATGCGAACGACCCGAGCGCGGTTCTGCGCGGAGGCGACAGTGGGCCGGGGCTCCACCGACAGCCGCCGGCGGGCCTCGCCGAGCACGGTTTCGGTAAGCGGGCGCAGTGGGCTGCGGCGCGGCAACTGGGCACACTGCGCCCGTACTTCGTCTGCGACGAGGCGCGCGTGCCCGGCCAGCAGCCGGGCAATCTGCTCGCAGTCCTTCGGCGGGAGCGTGTCCCCGGCCGTGGGCAGTGCGATCACGGCGAGGGCCAGCAGCATGACCGGCTCCCGGTCCAGGGGGATCTCCCGGGTGAGCGAGCCGTCCGGGTCGCACAGCACCGTGCCGGAGGTCTGCACCGGGGTGTCGCTCACGACGCCATCGCCTCTCCGTACGCGGGGGCCAGTTCCTGCAGGCGCGCGGCCAGCCGGTCAGGGTCGACGAGCACTGGGGCGTCGAGGTCGCGCGGGGTGCCGACCCAGTCGGCCACCGCGCTGCTGTCCTGCACGGTGCGCGGCATGAGCAGCTGGTGGCCCCGGCCGAGGACCCGTACGCCCGGGATACCGGAGAACGCCTCGCCGTTGCCGGTCGGCACCATCACGTACAGCACGCCGCCCAAGTGGTCGGCCACGATCAGGTAGCCGCGGCGGGTGCTGACGCGTATCGCGGTGAGCGCGTCGACGCCCAGCTGCAGGGGCTTCACGGACACCGCTTGCCAGTCCTCGCCGCATGCCACGAACTCGGTGTGATTACAGCCCCCGACCCACTGCGCTCGCTTGATGTCGGTCTCGGCAGCCAGCTCATCCCATGTTGGGGTGGACTTCCTGGTGCCTTTGGCCGCTCCGCTGGCGGAGGACTTCGCCACGGCCGCCTCCCTGATTGGTCGTCATGTCACCGTCCACGCAAGCAGCAGCGGCCGAGTGGGAGCGACGCCAGGGCGATGCAAGAACGATGTAAGTCGGTCCAGGACGGGTGAACCCTGGCCAAGTCCGGGCATGGGACGGGAGGGGGCGGTACGGTCGCCGCACTCTCTCCAACCTCGCGGACTCCGGAGCCCGGCATGGCCGACCGCAGCAGCGCCATCCCCAACCCCGTGCTGCGCCAGGTGCGCGTGGACGAATTCCAGATGAGCCGTATGGAGTTCGCCGCAGAGGTACGCAAGGCCGGCAAGGAGATGGGCGAGCCCGTCGGGTGCCAGTCCCGGTTAGTGGCGGCCTGGGAAGACGGGGAGGTCGGTTGTCCTCGTGGCGTGTACCGGCGGATCCTGACCCGGATGACCGGCCGCAGCATGGCCCAACTGGGCTTCCGCACCGGCCCGACTGCGGCCGTCGCGACGTACAGGCCGGTGGAGGAGAGTGATCCGGTGGAACGGCGCGACTTCCTGTTCGACGGGGCAGGCGTCGTCCTGGGGATCCCGCTCGGCACCGACGAGAAGGCCACGGGGAGGATCGGCGCGACCCAAGTGCGTGCTGTCACCAAGGCCGTGGCCACCCTGTACGAGAAGGACCACGACCACGGCTCGGCGACGGTGCGCCAAGCGGCCTCCCAAGCACTGCACACCGCCTACCAGTGGCTGCAGACCGGCACGTACAGCTCGAAGACAGAGACGAGGCTTCGCTCGGCGGTCGGCGCGCTGTCGATCGCCGCCGGGTGGCTGTCGTACGACTCCGGCCGCCCAGGAGATGCCCACTCGCTGTACGGCGAGGCGCTGGCCGCCGCGCGGATAGCGGACGATCCGGAGCTGGAAGCGCACGCGTTCGGCTGCTTGAGCCTGCTGGCCAAGGCCCAGGGACGGCCGCGCGAGGCGGTCGCCGCCGCGCAGGGCGCGCAGACCGTCGCCCGCAGCACCGCCTCGCCGCGCCTGCTCAGCCTGTTCCACATGCGCGAGGCCGGCGGCTGGGCACTGATGGGCGACGCCAGCGCGACCGACCAGGCGATCGTCCGCGCCCACCACCTCTACGCCAAAGGCCCCTGCGACAACGACCCACCATGGCTGGGCTTCTACGCCCCCGGCGAGCTTGCCGGGCTCGAATGCCTCGCCCGCGCGGACCTCGGACAGCACGAGCGTGCCGCGTCCGGCGCCGAGCAGGCGGTACTGCTGCACGGTGATGCGTTCGCCAGAAACCGGGCCCTGTACACCGCCGACGTCGCCATCCAACATGCGGTGAGGGACCGTCCCGAGCCAGAGGCAGCTGTCGAGGCCGCGGGCCGGGTCCTCGCGTTCCTCCCCGAGGTGCGCTCCGACCGGCTGCTGCAATCACTGCACGACGTCGCGGGCGCGCTGCAGCGGCATAACCGCGTCCCCGCGGTCGCCGACTGGATCGAGGAGTACCGCACCACCACCGCCACCGGAGGAGGACGGGCGTGACCCCCAGCACCCGCACAGACGTCGTGATCCGAACCTACGGCCCCGGCCAGATCCCGCCGCTGCTCGACACGATCGCCGACATCTGGGCTGACGCGCACCCCGAACTCGTCGACACACCGGGTGCGTCCACCGACGGTCTGTCCGTACCCGCGCTGCGCCGCCAGGTCCTCGGACACCTCAAGCACGAAGGGTTCACGCTGGTCGCCGCCTACGCGAGCGGCTCCATGATCGGCTTCGGGTACGCCTTCCCCTGCACGCCCGAATACTGGTACGGCGACCTACTCCCCCAGATCCCCGAACACGTCCGCGTGGGCCGCCTCATGGGACTGTGCGAACTTGCCGTCACCCCCGCCCGGCAGTCCCAGGGCATCGGGGCCCGCCTGCACGCCGAGCTGCTCAAAGCAATCGCCCCGGAGTGGTCCTCGCTCCTGGTCCGCCCGGACAACACCGCCGGCCGCGGCCTGTACGACCGTCTCGGCTACAAGTACGCGGGCCCGTACCGCAACGAGCCGGGCGGTCCGGTCTACGACCTGCTGCTCCTCCAAGTCGGCCCCACGCTCCCGAAGCTGCGGCGAAGTGACAAGTAGCACTCTGTAATCATCCTTGTCCTGCGTGACGTGGTCGGCTGGGGCGGGAGATGATCGTTCGCGGTCAGCGTTTGACGCGGTTGCGGATAGCGAGAACGGCGAGGCCCAGGAGGATGGGTTCGGTCAGGCGTGAGGTCATCTCGATGTAGGTGCCGGTGGTGGTCAGGTCCTGGCCGGAGGAGCGAAACCACCGAGTTGAGCGTGATGTTCAGGGCCTTCTCGAAGCGTTCGCCGGTGAACCGGTTGCCGGTGGGGTTCTGCGGGTCGTCCTTGTCGATCTCGAAGGTGACGGTGCCTCCGCCGGCTGGGACGGTGCCGGTCGCGGTCTGTTTCGGGGTGTCCTTCGCGAGGCCGACGGCCATGAGCAGCGTGATGGTGAGGAGCATGGCGGCGCCGAGCCAGGCCAAGGCCCGGGAGGCGCGCAGGCCGTAGCCGGACAGCGCCCAGTACGCGGTCAGCAGACTTCGTTCGCTGCGGGGGATGTCGTCGGCGTGCCGGCGCATCTCCATCTCCCCGTAGTAGAAGTCCGCGGCCCCCGGCTCGTGTTTGCCGTCCTCCAATGCCTTGCGCAGCGCCCGGTACACGGGCGCCAGCTGCAACGGCCCCGCGCGTCCGGCGCCGAGGACCGCCACGTTCCAGCCGCGGACCGCCCCCGGCTGCCTGGCGCGCCAGTGGTGTTCCTCGGCGAGGGTACGGCGCTCGGTGAACCGTACGGGCGGCCAGCGTCGCCAGTGCACGGCGGGCGGGGCCGTGTCGAAGGTGCAGGCGCTCTCCAGCCGCAGTTGGTCCAGGTGCACCGTGCCGGCGAACAGACATCCCGACAGGTCGACGTCGGACAGGACCAGATGGGCCGCATCCACTCCACGCAACGATGCCAGCCGCACCCCGGGGCCAGGCGCACTCGCAAGAAGATCTTCGGTCAGCTGCCGGCCCGTCAGCGAGCACGAACGGATCCGGATCTGCGGCGATCGTGAGGGGGTACTCGAACACTGAATGACCGAAATCCACCGTGGCGTAGCGCAGACGTACCTCAGCCGTCGACGACCAGCGGGTCCGCCGGCACTCCAGACGGCGCGTGGCAAACGAGAGGGTCACCGGGCCGCCGAACACCGCCCCTGACAGCACGACCCGTCCAGCACATACCAACGGCCCCACACGGGCAGCTTTCTCGAAGGTCGCCGACTCGAACCTGGCGTCGCTCTTGAAGGTCGCCGACCCGAACCAGGCGTTGCTCTCGAAGGTCGCCGACCAGAACCTGGCTTCGTCCGTGAAGGTCGCCGAGTCGAACCCCGCGTCGCCTTCGAAGGTCGTCGACCAGAACCTGGCGGCGCTCTTGAAGGTCGCCGACCCGAACCAGGCGACGTCTTCGAAGGTCGCCGACCCGAACCAGGCGGCGCGTTCGAAGGTCGCCGACTCGAACTGAGCGTTGTCCTTGAAGGTCGCCAACCTGAACTGGGCGAAGCCCTTGAAGGTCGCCGACTCGAACATGGCGTCGCCCGTGAAGGTTGCAGACTCGAACTGGGCGAAGTGCTCGAAGGTCGCCGACCCGAACTGGGCGTTGCCTAGGTGTGAGTGACCGGTTGCGGAGTCACGGAGAGGGGTGAGCAAAGCGTCGAGGAGGGATGCGGTGAAGGGAGTGCCGCGGTGGTCGATGTCGGCGCCGGGTGTCAGGCCCGCAAGGTAGGCGTCGCGTTCGGGGCCGCCAAGGTGGGCGAGGCATGCGGTGTGGCCGGGTACGTGGATGCCTGGGCAGCCGATTGGGTTTTCCGGACTGGCTTCCTCGCCGCAGTGCGGCCAGCTAGGCGGGGTCAGGGACGGGCCGGGGCTGGGCTGAGACATACCCGGGAGACGATCGAGCACCGACAATCGGTTGCCGATCTCGCCGGTAAGCATCGTCACCGCAGGTGCAAGGGTTCTCACAGAGGGCTACTTGTCACTTCGCCGTAGCTTCGGGAGAACAGGGCCAAGATCCCCGTGGGTTCAAGGAAACCGAAGGTCCTTCAGCCTGAACCCACGGGTCCACCGGTCTGCTTCAGGTCGGCAGACCCGTGGGTTCGGTTGGAACACGAGGGTGCTGTGCAAGCCGAAGAGCTTCGGCCGTGACATCGGCGTCCACCTGCGCCTGTGTTCTGTCGCCGTATTCAAGGACGTCGTAGTCGTCGTCCAGGTTGGCGAGTCGCTCGGCCAGAGGCAGCTCGTGCCCGAAGCGCTGATGGATCCTGAAGGCCAGCTCGCGTGGCGTCAGTTCGCCGGCCAGCATCCGGGCGGCAAGTGCGCGCGCGGCGGCTTCCTGTCCGGCAACGCTGCCCGCTGGGTGGAAAGTGAGGCCCAGTTCGTCGAGTGCCGGGGGAAGGAGGTCGGGGACGTCGTAGTCCGCCTCCGCGCGTGTGCACGCGGCCAAGATCCGCAGGGCAGGACTGTCGAGGCCGGCGACGAGTGCATCACAGGCAGCAGTGACGACGTCGGTTGCGCGGATCTCGCCCATGCTCCAGAGAACTGCACGATCCTGAAGCTGGCGGGCTGCTGGTTCGGTCGACGGCATCTGTCCATGATCTCGTCAGTGGGTTGAGCGGGTCGAGTGGGTTTCATTGCGGTGTCTGCTCGGCAGCTTCTCCCAGAAGCGCGCGTGCTGAGTTTGCGTAGCGGATGGCGGTCTTCTCGTCGATGCCGAAAACGAGGGCGAGGTGGAGGGGGTCGGCGCCGTGGGTGAGCGCCTCTTCGAGTTGCCGGTCGACGCGGAGCCGTTCGAGGGTGGCGGTGAGGTTGCGGGTGGCCCGGGTCGTCCAGAGCTTGCCGGCCGGGCCGAGTTCGACGGCGGTCTTCTGCGTGATCAGCAGGTGGGGGTTGGCCGTGTTCGGCCAGCGGTTGCGGCGGTGGTCGAGCCAGTCCAGGACCGCTCGGTGGGTGAGGTCGTCGAGTGGGCGGACGTGGCCGCCGACGGTGATGCGCCGGTTGCCCACGTCGACGTCGTCCAGCTGCATGGTGCGGATCATCTTCGGCCGTGCCGCGTGGACGGCGGCCAAGGCGATGATGAGCCGGATGTCTGGGGTGGTGGCGGTGGCGATGGCCTCGTCGATGTCTGCCTGGACAAGGGCCTGGAGGACGCCGCCGGTCTGCCGGGGGACACGGATGCGGATCGTCGGGTTGCGGAAGATCTGGCCGTTCTTCTTCGCGTGCCGGAACAGTGACCGCAGTGCGACGATCCGGCTTTCGCACTGTTTTCCGGTGACAGCGTCCCGGGCCGTGATGAGGGCAGGGTTGCGCGGGCGGGCGCGCTGCACCGACGAGGGGCTAGCTGCGCAACTCCCGCCCGGGTGAGGCAGATCATGCGGACGGGAGTTGGATGCGAGGGAGGGCAGTGCGAGGTGAGGGTGGGTCAGCCCGATACGCGGCGTTGTGCGGCCCGGCGGCGCTGCTCGGCGGCGAGTCGATGGGTCTTGCGGCGGACACGCTCGCCGAAGGCCGCCGACTCCCCAGCGCCGGCGGCCGCCGCCTCCGTCCAGGTGGTGCCCTCGTCTTCGGCGTACGCGAAGACGACAGCGCGTTCGGCCGGGGCGAGACCGCGCAGGACGGCGTTGAGCCGCTCATCCTCGAACACTCCGCCCGCCGCGCGGGCGAGCAGGTCGATGTCGGCGGCGACCAGGTCGTGCAGCGAGAGACCGTCCCTGAGGTCGGCGTCCAGGGACAGCACCCGCCCGTGCCGGGTGCGCCGCTTCCACACCGGTCCCAACTGCCGGTGCACCGCACGGGCCTGAGCCTTCAGTACCCCGAGCGCGGTCACCGGCAGATGCCCGGTGTCCCATAGGGGATCGCTCCAGTTCCCGATCAGCGCCGTTCTCACCGCCTCCCGCCACCGTTGGCTGCGCGGCAGCAAGAGGGCGCGCGCGGCGACCTGGTCCAGCAGCTCCGGGTCAGGCCTGTGCAGTACGTCCCGACTGGCCGCCACTACGCTCAGCAGCTCCTCGGACAGCTGTCCGGGGGTGGCGGCGGCCGCCCGGGGGGACGCTGTGTCGCGGAGGCGGACGCCGTCTCCCGCGGCGTCGACCGGCACGAACATGTCCAGGGTCTTCAGCGGCGGAGGGATGGGGCAGCCACAGACGCCGAAGCCGAAGACGACGCTGCGCAGGGGGGCGAGGTCATCACGGGGCGGCGGTGCGGGCATGGTCATGGTGGTGCGCTCCTTGGGGTCTGAGTCCGTTCCCCTCTCGGTCCCGGGGAGCAGGTTCACCGGCAATGAATCCTGGAAGCGGCGGTGTGATCCGGGTCACTGATGCGGCAAGCCGGGCTGAGCCAGCAGGTCGGCGAACTCGCGGTCGGCGGCGGCCAGGGAGCGGGCCTCCTCGGCCCGGACCCGGTACTCGTCGGCCAGCTCGGGTTCGAGGCCGGTCAGTTCCTCCAGCAGGCGGGCGCCCTCGTCCTGGACCGAGGCCCGGCTGCGCAGCAGCGCGGCCCGGTCGGCGGCCGAGCCGCCGTCGGCGCTCCGGGTGCGGAACCGGGTGCGCAGGAGGCGGGCCTCGTCGGCGAGTTCGGCCAGGCGGGCGTGGGTGGCGGCGGCCCGTTCGACGCGGGCCTTCTCGGCGGCTTCGGCGCCGGGGAAGCGGAACGCGTCCAGGCCGGAGCTGAAGGCGTCGCGCGGGCGGTCGGGGTCGATGCGGGCGTAGGCGGCGTCCAGGGACACCACGGCGTCCATGGCGGTCAGGCCGCTGCTGCCCCGCAGTGCGGTGCGTCCACCGGCGGACCACTGGGCGAACGCGGGCGCCCACTTCTCGCTGGCGGACTGACGGGCGATGCCGGCGGCCGCGCCGAGCTCGGTCCAGGTGGAGCCCTCCTCCCGTTCGGCGACGGCGGCCCGGGCGATGAGCGCGTCCAAGGCCTCGCGCAGGGCGAGGGTGCGACGCAGCCGCTCGCCGCGCGGGGCGTCGGGGTCGAGCGGGATCAGGTCGTAGGCACGCTGCGGGCGTGCAGCGCGTAGGAGACCCGGGCCTCGTCGACGGGGGACAGGGCGGTGGGCGGCGGGGCGGGCTCGGTCATGGCCGTCAGGCTACCCCTGCCGCTCCCTGCACGCAGGACAGGCCTGCCGGGTGCGCATCGTCGCCTGAGCCGACGTCTTGTTTTTTACCGTCAGGACGTGTCTGCCTCAGGTTTCGCTGCTGGCCCACCCTGACGGTCACATTGACGTCGGGCGAGCCTTCCGCGTCTGACCGTCAGGGAGAACCTGACGACAGATGGCAGGCAGGCTCTCCCTGACGGATTTCGGAAGTGCCGGACCGGGGCGTATCGCCTCGGATAACGGAAGTCGCCGACCTGCTTGTTTCGAGCCCGACGGTGGTGGCCCTCTCCCGATGACCGGACAGTCTCGGACGATCAAGATCATCCGGTGATGGAGCGAGCCCTCCCCCCGTACAGGGCCTTTTGGTGCCCGAACTGCCTCTCCGGAGCGCTTTCCTGACGTTGCTTCGATCGTCGGGCGTCAGCACCCTTCCGCTCATCGCGCAACGGCGCGTGGGGCTCCGACACCCCGGAACGCAAGTGGAAGGACTCGTCATGAGTCGCTGGATCATCAGGGGCTGGCGTCGCTGGCGGCGGTACGTGCTGCCCGCGCCGGCCGCCGTGCCCGGGTGCGTGCAGGGTGTGCCCGGCATCCCGCGCGGCTTCGGGTTCGCCCGGCCCGCAGTGCAACTGGGTGGGCTCTCGGTGGCCGTATACGGCCTGGCCGCCATCTGGGCCACGCACCCCGGTCGAGGTCGGTCTGCTGGCGGCCGTATCTGGTGCGGCCACGCGCTGTCCAAGGCCGCGTACGAGGCGCTGGTCGCCGTCTGGCGGGCGAAGCGAGGTGGAAGCCGTGGGCGTCGCTGATTCGCTTCGGAACGAGCCGATGGGGGCGCCGCTCGGGTTGAAGAGCAGGGCGAACAGCGCCGACGTTGTACGGACCCTGGTGACCCGTCAGTTGGGCGCCATGATCGAAGAGTCCGGGATGTACCTGCAGGAGCTGGCCGAGCGGACCGGCATCCCGGCGGACCGGCTGGCCGGGATCAAGATCGGCATCTTCGAGCCCAGCCAGCCCCAGTTGCTGGCGCTCGTACGGGCGTTGGCCAGCCCCGAGGAAGTCCACAACGGCGTGTTCATCGGCATGCCCGCCGAGCGCCGCGGGAGAACCGCCACCGGTACCGGTCGTAGCCGCCTACGCCCACCAGGCGTCCCGCTCGTAGTCGATCAGTGGTCTCCGGGCGACGCAGGCCAGAGTGTGCTCTCCCCGAGGTCGTCAGCGGCCATGCACAGGAGTACGCGCCGTTCTCCGCGAAGCGCGTACATCCGAGGGACGACCGGCTACCGACTCCCCCCGTCCGCCGTTCGCAGTCAAGGACAGCCACACCGAATTCCTGGAGGCCAGGATGGGACGAGACGCCAAGCGCGCGAAGCAGGCCCGGCGAGACAAGCGGCTCCGCAGCTCGTCCAGTACAGCCCCGTCGGCATGAGGTGCGTGCGGGAGGCGGAAGACGGCCGGGCGGCGGGACGGCCACCGCGCTGCCCCGGGGCCGTTGTCCCGGGTCCCTCAGCCCTGTCGTCCCGCCATCGCCGCCACGAACCCCGGGTCGAACATCGTGCGCGCGGAGGTGTCGTCCGCGGGGTCGAGGCCCGCGTCGTGGCAGGCGGTGCTGAGCAGGTAGCGGCCGAGCGCCGGGTGGGTGGTGAAGGCCCACTCGCCGCGCGAGGCGGGCGTGCCGTCGGGGGCGAGGAGGAGGCCGCTGCGCAGCCCGAACCCGAACTCGGTGAAGCCGAGCCGCATGCCCTGGCCGAGCGCCTTGGTGTACGCCTCCTTCAGCGTCCACAGCCGCAGCGTTTCGGCGGTCTGCTCGCCCTGCGGGAGCGGGGCGAGTTCCGCCGCCTCCGCCGGGGTGCACATCTGGGCCCGCAGCAGGTCGAAGCGCATCCGGCGGTCGGCGGGCTCCGCGTCGACGCCGATCCGTCCCTTCCTGCTGAGCCCGACCGCGATCAGGTCGCCGGTGTGCGTGAGGCTCAGATCGATCTGGTCGAAGCCGCGCAGATACGGACGCCCGCCCAGCCGGTAGGCCAGGTCCAGGGACTCCGGGTCGGTCCGTAGCGCGGCCGCCGCCGTGTACTTCATCAGCAGGCGCGAGGCGACGAACCGGTAGCGCGCGCTCGTGTCGGGGGCGCGGCGGTAGCGGGCCCAGTCGCGGCCGAGGAGCCGGCGCAGCCGGGGCGTGGCGAGCGCGGCGGGCAGCCACTCGCCCCAGGTCGTGTGGACCACCGCGTTGCCGAGTTCCGTCAGGTTCTCGTGCACCGGCCGCCACGGCCCGGCGGGCCGTACGTGGACGGGCGCGCCGATCGTGGTCTGTCCCGGCTGGTCCATCGTGTCTCCCCTGTCCCTGCGCCGCTCCGCGAGCGGCGCTCTTTGCGCCCCGGGCCCTAACCCGCGAGTGGTGTGTCGTACAGGTCGAAGCTGCGGCCGCCGCGGAAGCGGTCGAGTACCTCCGTGAGGACCGACTCCGTGACGCCGTCGGGCAGTTCTGGAACCGGCACGCCCAGGCGGCGGCCGATCCGGGACAGCGCGAGCACGGCCCAGGCCGGGTCGTCGAGAAACGAGTCGGTGCCGTCCTGGCCCTGCCACACGCCCAGGCAGGCGGCGGCCGTGAGGACCAGCGCGTACCGGTCGGCCAGCGCGCAGGCGCGCGGATCGACGAGCGTGGAGCGGTCGTACTCGGTGAGCCGGCCGCACTGTTCGCGCAGGGCCCGCATCTCCTGGACGAATGCGGCCGCCAGGTCGGCGAGCGCGGCCAGGTGCGGCCCGTCCGCCCTCAGCGGGCCCAGGCGCTCGGCGGTGCCGATGAGGGATGCGGTCAGGACGTCGTCGCTGCCGAGGAGCGTCAGTCTGCGGTAGTCGAGCGCGGGGAGGGGCGCGGCCGGCAGGAAGAGCCGCGCGGTCGGCTCGTCGGTGCGGAACCACGACTGCCGGGCGAGCGTGCGCAGTTGGGGGACGATCACTGCCTGGCAGGCGGCGGTGCCCGCGTGGCCGAGCCCGGCGACGGGCAGGTCCCGCAGGAGTTTTTGGAAGCCGCCGTAGCGCGGGCCGCGGTCGTAGCCGCGGGCGCCGAGGACGGTGGACAGTTCTTCCAGGTCCTCGCGCAGCAGGTCCGGCGTGGTCATCTTCACGGCCGCGGCCGGCAGATGGGCGCTGTCGGGCAGCAGGCTCAGTGCCCGCAGCCCGGTGACGGCCATGCTGTCGCAGGCCAGCAGGTCGGCGAAGACGCCGGCGAGCACCGAGTGGTAGCGGCGCGGCGGCCATCCGGCGGGGCGGCCGGTGAGGGCGGCGCGCACCGCGAAGCGCAGCACGCTGTCGACGCCGGCGACGAGGGTGGCGGGGATCAGGCAGCGGTTGACCATGAAGGTGCGCAGCGCGAGGGAGACACCGTCGCCGATGTCGCCGACGAGGGTGTCGGCGGGGACGCGGCCGGTGAACTCCAGTCCCGCGAAGCGGCTGCCGCGCATTCCGGGGGTGGGAACGCGCGGCAGCCGGCGCACACCGCCCGGCGGGAGCCGCTCGGGATCGAGCAGCAGCACGGAGTGGCTTCGTGGGCCTGCCGAGGCCGCCGTGCGGGCGTACATGACGAACGCGTCCGCCCGGTCGGCGTTGATGACGACGTCCTTGCGGCCGCCGAGCACAAAGCCGCCGCCGGGTGCGGAGCGTGCGGTGAACTCGTCCCGGAGGATCGCGTTGGCGTGGGCGAGTTCGTGGTGCAGGATCGTGACGCGTCCCCCGCCTCCGCTCAGCAGGAGCCGGGCGGTGTCGGTGCGCTGCTGGTCGTCGCCCGCCGCCCACACCGCGGACGCCCCGAACAGCGAGGTGATCCCGTAGCCGAAGCCGAGTGCCACATCGCGCCGGAAGAGCGGGCGCAGCACGCGGGCCAGCAGGTCGGGGCGGGCGAGCCGGCCGCCGAGTTCCTGGGGGACGAACTCGGCGGCGAGGCCCGCCCTGGTCAGCAGGTCCTCGGTGGCCTCGGGCACCGCGCGGCGGTCGTCGGCCTCCAGCAGGGCCCGGTAGCCGTGGGGGTTGCCCGGGTCGCCCGGGTCCCCGAGGAGTTCTTCCAGCCGGGCGGCCCGTTCGGCGCCGCCCGGCGGTGCCGCCCCGAACCCTCCGGCCGCCGGGGCCGCGGGGCCGGCCGGCCTCGCCGTCACAGGACCGTGACCGCGCTCTCCGCGTGCTTCTTGGCGAGGTTCAGCGTCGCCGTGCTGTTGCGGCCCAGCGCGTCGCGCACGTAGCGGCGTGCCTTCGCGACGTCGGCGTCCTCGCCGAGCACCTTGCGGATGTTCTCGGGGCGCAGGACCACGCTGTGCTGCGAGGTGACCGTCACGCCCGTCTCATCGGGGACGACGGACCACTCGCCGGTGTGCGCCGACATCAGCAGCGGCGTGGCCGTCTGCTTGTAGACGATGCGCCCGGCGTGCGGGAAGCAGACGCGGACGGACTCGGTGGTGTGCGAGGAGCCGTCGGCGGTGAGGGTGTCCATGGACATGATCTGCACGCCCGGCTCGTCCTCGGTCAGATCGAGGCGGGAGACGTGCGGGACCAGTTCGGGCCAGTCGCCGACCCGGTAGAGGAAGTCGTAGACGAGTTCGGCCGGGCCGTTGACACGGACCGAGTCCTCGAACGACAGGACCAGCTCGTCGAGGTCGGCCCAGCGCTCGGCGAGCTGCCTGAGGTTGTCCAGCTCGGCGCGGCTGTTGGTGTCGGTGGCCCGCTCCACCCACGCCAGACCGTCCGGGTCGTCGTCGGCGACCGTGAAGTCGTGCAGCAGGGTCAGACTGGACCGGTCGGCGCCCAGGGACTCGACGATCCAGGTGCCGCCCATGGTCCGCACGGGGTCCGCGGGCACCTCCTGGCGGAACTCGACGCGGCGCCGCCCGGGGTCCAGGGCGCGGCGCGAGGTCCAGGACTTGACCTGTCCGTTGGCGGTGGCCCACATGCGCAGCCGCTCGCTCTCGCCGTCGGACTCGAGCTGTTCCACATGGACGTTGGGCGGGAAGAACAGCGGCCACCTGACCGCGTCGGAGATCAGGCCGTAGACCACGCCCGCGGGCGCGGCCACATTCACCTCGTGCGTCGTGCGGTGCACTCGCTCGGCGGACATGTCGGTTCCTCTTTTCGGATACGGGGCGGATGCGGTAGCTGCTCGCCAGGAGTGCGCATGAGGCCGAATCAGCTCGATCGTGTGATGGTCGGCTTCCGGGCTTGCGCTGTCCTGGGCCGTTCGGGTTGGCGTGATCGTGCGATCTGGGACGCGAGGTATGGCGTCAGCGTGCGGGGCCCGGTGTTTCACCGGTGTGATGGTCCAGGGCCTCTCCGTCGTCTCTGGCCATACCCATCCGGCCGGGTCGCGCGGGGCTGTGTCCATCAGCGGCCTCCGGCCGCGGGGGCCTCCCGGGCCCGGGCCCGGACCACGCACAGGATGCGTGTCGCCGCCCCGGGGTCGAGTACGCCGGGGACCGGCTCGCCCAGGACCGTTCGGGGCGCGCGGCTGAACGGGCTCACTCCCGCTCGGTCCACAGGAACGGTCAGAAGTTGCCCAGGCCGCCGCAGACGTTGAGGGCCTGCGCGGTGATCGAGGCGGCGTGCTCGGTGGTCAGGTAGCCGACGAGGCCGGCGACCTCCTCCGGTGTGGAGTAGCGGCCGAGCGGGATCTTCGCCTCGAACTGTTCCTGCACCTGCGCCTGGGTGGTGCCCCAGGCGTCGGCGTAGCCCTGGCGGACCCGCTCGGCCATGGGGGTCTCGACGTATCCGGGGCAGACCGCATTGACGGTGATGCCGGCCGGGGCGAGCTCCTTGCCGAGCGCCTTGGTGAAGCCGACGACGCCGTGCTTGGAGGCGGAGTAGGGGGCGCCGAGCAGGACGCCCTGCTTGCCCGCGGTGGAGGCGATGTTGATGATCCGGCCGTGCCGGGCGTCGGCGAGGCCGCCGTTCTTGAGGACCTCGCGGGTGAGCAGGAAGACACTGTTGAGGTTGGTGTCGATGACGTCGTACCAGAGGTCGTCGGGAATGTCCGCGGTCGGGCCGCCGCCGCTGCGCCCGGCGTTGTTGACGAGGACGGTGATCGGGCCGAACGCCTCGAGTGCCGCCCGCACCAGCGCGCCGACGGATTCGCGGGAGCGCACGTCGGCGGTGGTGCCCTCGGCCTCCAGGCCTTCCGCGCGCAAATCCTGGACGGTCTGTTTCACCTCCTGCGCGGTGCGGGCGCAGATGAAGACGCGGTGGCCGCGGCGGCCCAGGTCGCGGGCGACGGCCAGGCCGATGCCGCTGGTGGCGCCGGTGATCAGGGCGACCGGTTTCGCGGGCGGCGGTGCAGGCTGTGAAGTCATCGGGCTCTCTCCGTCTTCATGGCGCCGGTGGTGGTTCCGACCGTGTCCTGAACGGCTCGAAGAGCGCCGGAGGCGTACTCGAGGGATGCCGCACGATCGCTTCCGGACGGGCTGCGGGAGGCCCGCGGCAGCACCGGTTCCAGCGCCTGGGCGAGCGTGTGCCGGGTCAGGCGGTCGCCCCGGGCGGCGAGGTAGCCGTCGGGGCGTACGAGCACCCAGGCGCCCGCGGCCAGGCCGAGGGCGCGGCTGAGCGCGCCGCCCGGGTCGGGCAGCGGGCCGGGTCCCGCGGCGGAGCCGACGCAGCGCACGGAGAGCCAGGCGCCGTACCGCGCGGCCGCGTCGGTGGCGGTGCGCAGGGGGACGCCGTCGGCTCCGTGGCCGCCCGGGGCGACGAGCAGGGTCCAGCGCACGTCGCGCAGTTCGCGTGCCAGCGCGTCGCCGGCCACGGCCGCGCAGGCCGCTCGCTCGCCGGGGGCGGGCACATGGCGGGGCCGCGGGATCATGACGGACGAGGCGTCGGGCGTGACGATGGGCACGGGCTCGGGCCCGGCGCCGGTGGTCAGGGAGGATGTGGTGTAGGCGAGGCGCAGTCCGGACATGCCGCCGAGGACCTTGCGCTGGACGGCGCGGCGCAGCGGGGGCACGGTGCGTACGACGCCGAGGACGACGGGCAGGGCCACCGAGGCGAGCGCGTTCTTGAACTGGACGAGGAAGGTGGCGGTGCGCGTCGAGCCGAGCAGCGCCTTGCCGACGGGCACGCGCTCCTCCCCGTACGTGGCGAGCAACTCCGCTCTGGCGTAGCCCCGTTGGACGGTGGCGAGTTTCCAGGCGAGGTTGTACGCCTCCTGGATGCCGGTGTTCATTCCCTGCCCGGAGGCGGGGCTGTGCACATGGGCGGCGTCGCCGGCGACGAAGACGCGGCCTTCGTGCATGCGCGGCACCATCCGCTGCTGGAAGGTGAACACGGACGTCCACTCGGGGTCTCCGACGCGCACGTCGGTGCCGAGGCCCTGGGAGAGCTTGGCGGCGAAGCGGTGGGCGGCGCCGGTCGCGTCGGGTGTGCCGGGCGCGGTGTCGAGCAGGCGCCAGTGGCCCGCGCGGGCGTAGGGGACCATCATCAGGGCCTGGCCGCCGGTGTGGACCCAGTAGATGCTGTCGGGCGGCAGGTCGGCGTGGACGGGGGCGTCGGCGAGCATCCAGGTGTCGCGGCTCCGGCCGATCAGCGGCAGGCCGAGGGCCTTGCGCACGGTGCTGCGGCCGCCGTCGCAGCCGACGAGCCAGGGCACCGCGCAGGTCTCCTCGGTGCCGTCGGCGTGGGTGAGCCGCGCTCGTACCGTGCGGTCGTCCTGCTCGAACCCGGCCAGCTTCACGCCCCATTCGACGTCGACGCCGAGCCGGGCGACGGCCGCGCGCAGCACGGCCTCGGTACGGGTCTGCTCGATGATGACGGTGTAGGGGTAGCGGGTCGGCATGGACGCGTAGTCGGCGTCGAGGCGCACCAGTCGGCGGCCCGACGCGTACATGGTGAACGCCCGGTTCTCGCGGCCGTGTCGGAGGATGCCGTCGACCGTGCCCATCTGGTCGAAGGTCTCCAGGGTGCGCGGGTGGACCGCGACGGCGCGGCTGGTGGGCGAGGGTCCCGGCGCGGCGTCGACGAGGCGGACCCGCAGGCCCCTGCGGGCCAGTTCGTGGGCGGCGGTCAGGCCGACCGGGCCGGCGCCGGCGACGAGGACCTCGAAGCCGGCGCTCATCACAGCCCGGCCGGGGCCGGGCCGGCGGCGGAGCTGCGCTCGGGCAGGGTCTCGTACAGGCCCGGCTCGGGCGTGGCGAGCGGCCGGAGAGCGCCGACGAGCGCCCCGAAGGCCTCGCTGGTGACGGCGGCGCGGTGGGCGGCGGCGTCCTGCCACACGGCGAGTTCCAGGAAGACGTTGGCGCTGCCGGCCTGGCGCAGCGTCTGGTGGCCGAGGTAGCCGGGCTGGGCGCTCATGTAGGCCGTGACGCGGTCCTTGGCGGCGAGGAACTCCTCGACGTCGCCGTGGACGGTCAGCTTGTTGACGAAGGTCACCATGGCCGGACTCCTGTCGGGAAGAAGGTACGGGGGCGGTACGGGGGCGGTACGAGGGCGGTACGAGGGCGGTACGGGGGCGGGTGCCGGTGCTCAGAGGGCGGCCAGGGCGTGCAGTCGCCGCCGGAGCGCGCGCCGTTCGGGTTTTCCGGTGGGGGTGCGGGGCACGGCGTCGATGGCCTCGACGCGGCGGATCCGCTCGAAGTGCGCGAGCCGGGCGTTGGCGTGGTCGGCGACCGAGTCGAGGGTGTCGAGGACGGCGTGCGCGGCGTGTTCCGGGGGGCCGGGCGGGTCGCGCAGGACGATGCCCGCCCAGACGACGGCGCCGTGCACGGGGTCGGGCCAGCCGACGACGACGCATTCGGCGACCCTGGGGTCCTCGGCGATGATCCGCTCGACGGCGGTCGGCGAGACGAGTTCGTTGTCGTGCTTGAAGACGTCGCCGAGCCGGTCCACCAGGTACAGCCGGCCGTCCTCGTCGAGGTGGCCGACGTCGCCGGTGGAGAACCAGCCGTCGGCGTCGATCGGGGACGGCTCGCTGTCGTCGAGGTAGCCGGCCATGACCTGGGGGCCGCGCACCTGCACCTCGCCGGTGGCCCAGGCGTCCACGGGGGCGCGGGAGTCGAGGCCCACGACGCGGCATTCGGTGCCGGGGACGGGCGGGCCGACGGCACCGCGCAGCCGGTGGTCGCCCGGGCGTTGGTTGTGGGAGAGCGGGGAGAGTTCGGCCAGGCCGTACCCCTGGATGACGGGGACGCCGAGTGCCGTGTGGAGGCGGCGGGCGGCGGCGGGTGCCAGGGCGGTGCCGCCGGACATGACGGCGGTCAGCCGCGGCCCCGCCGGGACGCCTTCGCGGGCAGTGGCCAGGCGCGGGTCCTCGGCCAGGCGGTGCAGCCGGGCGGGCAGCCCGTAGTAGTGGGTGGCGCCGGCGCGCGCGGCCAGGCCGAGTGAGGCCAGCGGGTCGGGGTCGCGGCACAGGACCTGCGAAGCGCCCGCGGACACGGCCGAGTTGAGGTGCATGACGTGGAACAGCGGCAGGTGGTTGAGGGTGACCGAGTCGGGGCCGAGGCCGTGCGCGAGCGCGATCTGTTCGGCGTTGGCGACCAGGTTGCGATGGGTGAGCCGCACCCCCCTGGGGCGGCCGGTGGTGCCCGTCGTGAACTGGACGCAGGCCACCGAGGACAGGTCCCGGGCGCCGTCGGCGAGCCCGCCGGGCCCCTGGGGCACACCGTCGAGAGCGACGTGGAGGGGGGTGGCGTCGGCGGGGACCACCGCGTCGTCGGCGTCGGTGACGACGAGGGTGCGCAGTGCGGGGAGCCGGTCGCGCATCTTCGTCAGCAGTTCGGCGGTGGGGGTGGGAACGAACGCGATCTCGATGCGGGCGGATCGGAAGACATGGAGCAGCGCGCCCTCGCCGATCAGCGGATTGACCAGGACGGAGGTATGGCCGCTGCGGCTCGTGCCGTAGTAGGCGGCGGGGAAGACCGCATCGAGGACGTTGGCGACGCCGACCCGG
Source organism: Streptomyces sp. NPDC057474 (assembly GCF_042802555.1). Taxonomy (NCBI): domain Bacteria; kingdom Bacillati; phylum Actinomycetota; class Actinomycetes; order Kitasatosporales; family Streptomycetaceae; genus Streptomyces; species Streptomyces sp. NPDC057474. Next base: position 21,564 of record NZ_JBHVDX010000132.1, read on the forward strand.
GCGCCGGGGCGGCCGGCGGCGCCGGCCAGGTACCGGGCGACGCGGTCGGCCCGCGCGTCGAGTTCCGCGTAGGTGACGGTGTCGGATCCGGTGGTGAGGGCGGCGCCTTGGGGGTTGCGGAGCGCCGCGCGGCGCAGCAGTCCGTCCAGGGGCAGCTCCGGATACGTGAATCGCGCCACGGTGTCCTCCTCCGGGGGTTTGCGGTGACTGCGGTGCGGCTCACCACGTTCGGCGGCACGGCTCGAGGAATCTTCGAAGTCCGCTCGACCTCGGCCGCAGACAGTCCTCACGGAACGAGGAGACCGGACAGAACGGAGTCGGACATGACCACTCAGGCCGCCCTCACACGGGAACAGGGCGCGGAGTTCGGGCCGCTGTACGCGAGCGTGCAGCAGTTCTACGCGCACCAGATGCAACTGCTGGACCTCCAAGAAGCCGAGCGGTGGGCGGACACCTTCACCGAGGACGCGACGTTCGACGTGCCCACGCTCGCGGAGCCGGTACGCGGCCGCCCGGGGCTGATCGCCGCGAGCCGGGCCGCGGCCGCGCGGCTCGCCGAGGCGGGTGAGCGGCACCGCCACTTCATGGGCATGTTCGACGTGGCGCAGGGCCCGGACGGAGCGCTTCAGGTCCGCTCGTACACGACCGTCTACGCGTCGGTGATCGGCGGCGAGTCGCGGGTGCACCGGGTGTGCGTCTGCGAGGACGTGCTGGTGCGCGAGGGCGGGCGGCTGCTCGTGTCGATGCGCAGGGTGACCCGGGACGACCTGGCCTGACCGGCGCTCCAGCGGCGCCCGGGTGCGCCTCCATCGCGGGCGGTCACCCTTTTTCTTCCGTACGCACCTACCGACTCGGCACCCATGGGGGTTTCCCGACATGACGCAGACGACGATCGCCCGGCCGGATGTATCGGCTCTTCAGGAAGCCGTGCAGGGCGCCGCGGACCGGCTGGTCGCGGCCGGTGCCGCGGGTGTGCAGTTCCGGGTCGCCCGGGGGGACGAGGCGTTCGTCGTCACCTCCGGCATCGCGGAGCTCGGCTCGGACCGCCCGGTCCCCGAGAACGGCCGCTTCCGGATCTCCTGCATCACCAAGCCCTTCGTGGCCGTGGTGGTGCTGCAGCTGGTCGCCGAGGGCAGGCTCGACCTCGACCGTACCGTGGAGAGCTATCTGCCGGGTCTGCTGCCGGAGTACGGCGACAGGATCACCATCCGTAACCTGATGCAGCACACCAGCGGCCTGTACAACTACATGGACTCGTTCCAGAAGCCGGGCGAGCGGTTCCTGCGCGACCGCTACAGGCACTTCGCCCCCGAGGACCTGATCGCCATCGCGGCCGCCAAGCCGCTGGAGTTCGAGCCGGGCACCAGGTTCATGTACTGCAACACGAACTACTTCATCATCGGCCTGCTCATCGACAAGATCACCGGCCGCTCCTACCGCGACGAGATCACCGAGCGGGTGCTGGAGCCGCTGCGGCTGACCGAGACGGTCCTGCCCGGCGACGACCCGAACATCCCGGAGCCGCACGCCCGCGGCTACATGCAGATCGGCGGCGAGCCCGTCGACGTGACGCTGATGAACCCCTCCGAGGCCGGCTGCGCGGGCGAGATCATCTCGACCACCGCCGACCTGGACACGTTCTTCGCCGCGCTGTTCAGCGGAAAGCTGCTGAACGAGCCGGAGTTCACCGAGATGACCACCCCGCTGCCGCCCGAGATGATCGAGAACCTGCCGATGGGCATCGGCTACGGCCTGGGCCTGATGAAGCTGGAGAACGACGACGACCTGGACCTGTGGGGCCACGGCGCCGGCATCCCGGGCTACGCCACCTTCGCGGCGACCACACGCGACCTGAACGCCCGCGTGCAGCTGTCCTTCACCCTCGGTGACAAGGACTTCGGACCGGAGGCCGAGCAGGCGGTCATCCGCGGCGTCAACACGGCGCTGTGCTCATGAGCGAGCCCGTGCGCAGGGCCGTCGTCGTCACGGGCGGCGGTACGGGGATCGGCGCGGCGACGGCTCGCGCGTTCGCGGACGACGGCGCGCACGTCCTCGTCGTCGGCCGCAGCGAATCGACGCTGAAGGAGACCGCGGACGGCCACGACCGTATACGTGTCCTGGCGAAGGACATTCACGAGCCCGACGCACCGGACGTGATCGTTGAGGCCGCGCTGCGGGAGTTCGGCCGTATCGACGTGCTGGTGAACAACGCGGCCGTCACCGGGTTCGCGTCCCTCGACGGTCTGGACCGCGCGTCCGTGCGCGCCCAGCTCGGCACGAACCTGGTGGCGCCGGTGTTTTTGACCCAGCGCGCCCTCGGCGCCCTGGAGGCCGCCGGGGGCGTCGTGGTGAACGTCGGCTCGGCGGGCTCGCTGGGCCTGCGGGCCTGGCCCGAGAACTCCGTGTACGGCATGGCCAAGGCGGCGCTCGACTTCCTGACCCGTACCTGGGCCGTGGAACTCGCGCCACGGGGCATCCGCTGTGTCGGTGTCGCCCCGGGTGTCGTCGACACGGGTGTCGGGGTGCGGGCGGGGATGTCCCCGCAGGCGTACGAGGCCTTCCTCGCGCAGATGGCGCAGCGGATTCCGGCGGGCCGGGTCGGCCGGCCCCAGGACATCGCCTGGTGGGTCGTCCAGCTGACGCGCCCGGAGGCGGGGTACGTCAACGGCACGGTCCTGGCGGTGGACGGCGCGCTGTCGGTGACGTGAGCGGCAGTGCACGCGCACACCAAGGAGGCCCCGGTCGCCGGGGGCCTCCTTGGTGTGTCAGCGGGCGACGGTCGCCGTCACGTAGCGCACCGGGACGTCGATGTGGATGACGCCCTCCGCGTCCCGCAGCGCGTCGAGCGCTTCGGTCAGGCGCGCCCGCAGCGCCGCCGCCTCCGCCTCGGGCAGGTGCTGCCACAGCAGGCGCATGCCCTGGGTGTGGGACCAGTTGACCCAGTCCTCGCCGGACGCCGCGGTCATGTCGACGCTCTCGTCGACGACCTCCACGTCGGTGAAGCCGGCCGTGCGCAGTGCCGCTTCGAGGTCCGCGGGGTCCTCCAGCCACGAGTTCAGCTGCCGGTGCAGCTGCTCGGGGTGCCAGGCCGGCGGCAGGTGCTCCAGCAGGGACAGCGGGATCCACCGGGTGAACAGCGGCGGCAGGAAGGGGAACGTGTCCTTGGTGAACACCGGGCTGGTGAAGGCGATCCGGCCGCCGTCGCGCAGCAGCCGCGCGTACCGTGCGAGCGCCGCCCGCGCGTCGGGCAGGAATATCACGCTGTAGCTGCCGGCGACAAGGTCGAAGGAGCGCGCCGGCAGGTCGGGGTGCTCGCCGTCCATGACGCGCAGTTCGACGTTGGTGATGCCCTGGCGGGCGGCCTCGCGCCCGGCCTCCTCGATCATCGCCTCGGCGATGTCGATGCCGAGCGCGTACCCGTGCGGGCCGATCTCCCGCGCGGCGGGCAGCAGGGTGGCGCCCAGGCCGCAGCCGACGTCGAGCAGGCGCTGCCCCGGGCGCGGTGCGGCGCGCTCCACGAGGCGCCGGCCCATGGGGGTGAAGAACTCGACCCCCAGGCGGTCGTAGGTCGCCGCGGCGCCGTTGAAGGCGGCGGTGACTTTCGTCTTGTAGGTGGCGGTGGCGGTGTCCGCGGTCACGGTCAACTCCGGGTTGTCGTCAGGTGGTCGCTCCATGGTCCGGCCCGTGCCCCGCGAAGCGCTGGAGGACGGTTCGAGAGCCGGTCGACGGCCGGGTTTCCTTGCTTGCCCGGCCAGTTGGGCCGCCGCAGACTTGCGGCCGTATCCCCGTCCCGACGTATCCCGGTCATCCGGGTCGTCCGGATCGTCCGGGTCGTCCGGAGACATCTGTGGAGGGAATTCGATGAGCAGTCATATACCCGTGGTGCGGCGCATGGTGGAGGCCTACAACACCGGCAGGACCGAGGACGTCGCGGAGTACATCCACCCGGACTACCTCAACCCGGCGACGATGGAGCACATGGATCTGCGCGGTCCGGATTCCTTCGCCATGGCGGTGAAGTGGCTCAGGATGACGTTCTCCGAGGAGGCCCGTCTCGAGGAGGTCCTGCTGGAGGAGCGCGGCGACTGGGTGCGCGCCAACCTCGTCCTGTACGGCCGCCACGTCGGGGACCTGGTGGGCATGGCGCCGACCGGCCGCCGGTTCTCGGGTGAGCAGATCCACCTCATCCGTCTGGTCGACGGCAAGATCCGTGACCACCGCGACTGGCCCGACTACCAGGGCACGTACCGCCAGCTCGGGTCGCCGTGGCCGGAGCCGAACGGCTGGAGGGACTGACCGATGATTCTCGTCACCGGAGCCACGGGCAAGGTGGGCCGCGAGGCCGTCGAGCAGCTGGTGGCGCTCGGCCGCCCGGTCCGCGCGCTGAGCCGCAAGCCCGAGGAGGCGGCCCTGCCCGAGGGGGTCGACGTCGTCGCGGGCAGCCCCGCGGACCCCGACTCGCTCGCCGTCGCCTTCCGGGGCGTGGCCCAGGCGCTGATCGTGCTGTCCGGCGATGTGGCGGGCGAGGCCCGCAATGTCGCGAAGGCCGCCGCCGCGGCGGGCGTCGGGCACCTGGTGTTCCTGTCCTCGGCGAGCGTGCTGCACCCGCTGGCGCACGGCATCGCGGACGAGCACCGGGCCGCCGAGGAGGCCATCACCGGGTCGGGCGCCGCGACCACGTTCCTGCGCCCCGGCCCGTTCCACGCCAACACCTCGTGGTGGATCAAGACGATCCGCGAGTCCTCCTCCGTGCGCGACTGGGTCGGCAACAATCCGGGCGCGCCGATCGACGAGTACGACATCGCCGCGTCGGCCGTCGCCGCGCTCACCGGGGACGGCCACCGCGGCAAGGCGTACGTCCTGACCGGCGGGGAGACCCTCACCTCCGAGGAGCAGGCCCGCATCCTGGGCGACGTCCTCGGCAGGGAGCTGGAGTTCTCGGTCGCGCCGCAGGAGGAGGTCGTGGAGGTCTTCGTGGGCATCACGGGTGACCGCCCGGCCGCTGTCACCAATGTGGCGGCGCTGCACAGCCCCCGGGTGCCGTGGGCGAAGCCCACGACGGCGGTGCGGGATCTGACCGGCCGCGAGCCCCGCGGGTTCGGCGAGTGGGCCGCCGCGAACGCGGCGCTGTTCCAGTGAAGGAGACGTAGCAGATGACGATCCTGGTGATCGGGGCGACCGGCCTGCAGGGCGGCGCCACCGCGCGGGAGCTGGTGCGGCGCGGCCGCGCGGTGTCCGCGCTGGTGCGCGACCCGCGGTCCGCGGCCGCCCGGGCGCTGGCGGACCTCGGTGTGACGCTGGTCCGCGGCGACCTGGACGACGAGGCCTCGCTGCGCGCGGCCATGGAAGGCGTGCGCGGGGTGTTCTCCGTGCAGAACTTCATGACGCCGCAGGGGCTCGGCGGCGAGGTCCGCCAGGGCCGGGCGGTGGCCCGCGCGGCCAGGGCGGCCGGGCTCGCCCACGTGGTGTACAGCTCGGTGGGCGGGGCCGAACGGCACAGCGGGGTACCGCACTTCGAGTCGAAGCGGCACATCGAGCGCTATCTGGCGGAGCTGGGCGTGCCGACGACGGTGCTGCGGCCGTCGTTCTTCATGGACAACTTCGCCGCGCACGGCCCGCAGGACGTGGACGGGACGCTGGTGGTGCGGCTGGCCCTGAAGCCGGACACCCGTGTGCAGTTCATCGCCGTGGACGACATCGGCTTCTTCGCGGCCGAGGCCTTCGACCGTCCCGACGAATATCTCGGGCGGGCCGTCGAACTGGCGGGCGACGAGCTGACGGCGACGGAGGTGGCGCAGGCGTTCGCCGCGTGCACGGGGCGCCCGGCGCGGTTCGAGGAGCTGGCGCTGGACGCGGTGGCCGCGAACCCGCACATCCCCAACGCCCCGGAGATCGCCTTGATGTTCGAGTGGTTCCAGGACCACGGCTACCGTGCCGACATCGCGGCGCTGCGGGCCGAGCACCCGGGGCTGCGGTCCTTCGCGACGTTCCTGAAGGGCATCGGTACCTGACGCCCCACTACGACGGCAGGGGCCGGGTCC
>NZ_JBHVDX010000133.1:0-27509 GCF_042802555.1 Streptomyces sp. NPDC057474
CCCCCGAAGTGTTTGTGCCGGGTTATTCGCCGCCGGTTTTCACGCGGAAGCCTTTGGTCGAGTGCTCGGAGTCCAGCGTGTACTCGTGGATGGAGAACCCGTCGGGGGCCAGATTGAATCCGGGAAGCCGCAGCGCGCTCTCGATGCGCTGTTCGGCCAGCGCCCTGCTGGAATAGAGCCCCATAACCATGTAGCTGTCGTCGCGGTCGTCCCAGAAGAGCGGTTCGCCGTCCTCCATGAAGTCGGTGGTGACCTGGCTTTCCTCCGCCAGATGATGCCTGTGGACCAGGAGATGTACGGTCTTTTCCATGCCAGCCTCTCAGCAGCGTGCGGTCCGGACGATATGACGATGCAGGAGTTCAGTCTTCGACCGAGCCGTCCGGGCGTTCGGTGAAGTACCCGTCGGTCCACAGGTCTTCATCGATCTCCAGGGGCGATATGGTGAAACAGTCCGGCTCGTCACAGAACCCTGGAAGCTTCCTCGCTCTTTCGAGGTGGGCCTCGGCCGCCTCCCGGCGGGAATATATGCCGAGAATCCTCCATTCCTCCTCGTCCAGGTGCAGGCTTCCGTCCGCGTCCCGGTGGATGATCCGGCCGTCCTCCTCCACCGTGAGATGACGGACATGCCAGAGGACATGCGTCTCGATTCCACTCATCAGCTCACGTCCGCTTTTTCTTCTGTATTGACCGGCTTGGTCTTTGCGTGATCAGGGCCCCGTGCATCCGAAGTGGAATCGTCCCAGGTACCGATCTTCCGGGGCAACCGGACTGGCGGCGCAGGCCCGATTTGGCGTGCCATCAGCGAGTTTTCCGGAGTTTTCCGACCGACGAGACCTCGACCACCGAGAAGGGGAGGCGTCCGGACGCGCCCGGCAGTGCGCCTGTTTAGGAGGAGGTCGACATCGAGGGCGCCGTCGTCCGCGAGATTCCCGAAGGGGCGAGGGCCCTGCCAGTGCGCCCCGCCCGTGACCGCCGAGTCGATTCGTTCGGCACCGGTCCCTCCCCACGTGGGGACCGGTGCCGAACGGCGCGGGGGTGTCGATCCGTGTCAGGGGACGTGGATCGAGGTCGGTTGTGGAGCGGGGCGTCGCTGAGGATGGCCGGAAGTGTGCGGCATGATGGAACGTCTTTGCGGGCGCTACGCCGGTGACCTACGTGTGTGGTGCACCGGTGCGGGCTGCTCGGGCTGATCCTGCCAGTCGGGGGTGGTCGGGAGGAGGGTCCGGTGATCCGGTGACGGCTTTTCCGCAGGTCAGACATATAAGGTGAGTTTTCCGGTCCGGATGCCCAGGTAGCGGGAGAAGTTAAGGGGTGGATGCCTTGAGTCACGACTCAGGGGCACGCACGGCCTTCGCGGAACGTCTCGCGCTGCTGTACAAGGAAGCGGGCAATCCTCCCCTCAAAAGCGTCTCCGAGTCGGTCGTCCGGCTGCAGCGGGTCGACGAACGCGGGCGGCCCGTGCGGGTCTCCGCCCAGCGGATCAGCGACTGGCGGCGGGCCAGGAACGTGCCCGCGCAGTTCGCCGCCCTCGCCGCCGTACTGCAGGTCCTGATCCCCGAGGCCCGGCGCGCGCGGCCCGTCGCGGTGTCCAAAGGGCTGTACGACACGGCCCAGTGGCAGCGGCTGTGGGAGCGGGCCCTGGCCGATCCCGTCGGGGAGCGCCCGGCGGAGTCCGCGTCCGCCACGGCAGCAGCCGCGTCCGTCGCGACGATGGACGAGCACCCTCCCGGCGCGGGCTCGTCCCTGCCCGGCGGTGTCTGCCCCTACCGGGGGCTGGCCTCGTATCGGCAGCAGGACGCCCGGTGGTTCTTCGGGCGGGAGCGGAGTACCGACGCGCTCGTCGAGCAGTTGCGCGCGGCGGAACGCACGGGTGGCCTGGTCATGCTCGTGGGCGCCTCGGGCGCCGGGAAGTCCTCCCTGCTGAACGCCGGGGTCGTGCCCGCGGTGCGCGGCGGGGCTCTGGACGGTGGCGGCAGCCAGGTGGGTGCGGGGCACGCGGGCGGCCGGAGGACCGGCGAAGTGCTGCAGCTCGTGCCGGGTGCCGATCCGATCGGGGAGCTGACCCGTCGAATACCGGAGCTGGGGCGGGTCGTGTCCGCCGCGTACGAGCCCGGTACGCCGATGTTCGCCGACGCGGTGCGGGAGGCCGTCGCCGCGTGGGTGCGGCGACGAGAGACCGCCGACGACGGCAACGCGGCCTCCGCCCCCAACCGCACGCCTGCACCCAACGGCCCTTCGCCCCACGGCACTCCCCCGCCCACTTCCACGGCATCCCCCACCGGCGCCACCTCCCCCACCGAATCCCCTGCCCCCACCCCCACCCGCCCCGTCCTGATCGTCGACCAGTTCGAAGAGGCCTTCACCCTCTCCTCCGACGAAGCGGACCGGCGGACGTTCCTCCAGCTGCTCAGTGCGGCGTGCACCCCGGGGGAGGCGGGCGGGCCGGCGCCTCTGGCCGTGGTGCTCGGTGTTCGTGCGGACTTCTACGAGCAGTGCCTCGGGTATCCGGAGCTGGCGGACGCGTTGCAGCACCGGCACATGGTGCTGGGGCCGTTGACGACGGCGGAGCTGCGGGAGGCGGTGACGGGGCCGGCCAAGGCCGTGGGGCTGGAGCTGGAGCCGGGGCTCGCGGAGCTGATCGTGCGGGAGGTGAGTGCGGACGGGCCGCGCGGGGCACACGACGCGGGCGTGCTGCCGCTGCTGTCGCACGCCCTGCTTGTGACGTGGCAGCGGCGGAAGGCGGGGCGGCTGACGCTGGCCGGGTACCGGGCGGCGGGCGGTATCCAGGGCGCGGTGGCGGCGACCGCCGAGCGGGCCTGGTCGGGGCTGGACCCGGCGGCCCGGACGGCCGCGCGGCTGCTGTTGCTACGGCTGGTCCGGCTGAACGAGGACACGCAGGCCACGCGGCGTCGGGGCACGCGGCGGCAGCTCGCGGACGGGTCGGCGGACCCGGAGAAGACGGAGGAGTCGCTGGAGGCGATGGTCCGCGCCCGGCTGCTGACGCTCGACGCGGAGACCGTGGAGATCACCCACGAGGCGCTGCTGCACGCCTGGCCCCGGTTGCGGGGGTGGATCGACGAGGGGCGCAACGATCACCTGCTGCGGCAGCGGCTGGAGGAGGACGGCCGGGCCTGGGAGGACTCCGAGCGCGACTCCTCGCTGCTCTACCGGGGCTCGCGCCTCGAACAGGCGCACACCTGGGCGAAGTCCACCAAGGACGCCGGAGACAGTGGGGGCACCTTCCTGACCCGGAGCGCGGTGGAGTTCCTGGCCGCCTCGGTCCGGCTGCGCCGGCGTACGGTCCGGATCAGGCGGAGCGCCGTGGCGGCGCTGGTGGCATTCGCCCTGGTGGCCGTCGGCTCGGCGGTGGTGGCGTGGCAGCAGCGCAACGACGCGGTGTTCGAACAGGTGGTCGCCCAGGCCGATCGCGTCCAGTACTCGGATCCGTCGCTCTCCGCCCAGCTCGACCTGGTGGCGCACAGTCTGCGGCCGGACGACGAGGGCACGAACAACCGGCTCGTCTCGATCGTCAACGCGCCCCTGGCCACCCCGCTCCTCGGCCACGGAGGTGCGGTCTACCTCACCTCGTTCAGCCCGGACGGGAAGTACCTGGCCACCGCCAGCTACGACCGGACCGTACGGCTCTGGGACGTGGCGGACCCGTCCCGGCCCAAGGCCCTGGGCAAGCCGCTCACCGGGCACACGAGCTGGGTGAGCAGCGCGGTCTTCGCTCCGGACGGCCGTACGCTCGCCAGCGCCGGCGACGACGGCACGATCCGGCTGTGGGACGTACGGGATCCGCGTGCTCCACGGAAGCTGGGCGCACCGCTGACCGGGCACGACGGCACGATCTTCCTGCTCGCCTTCAGCCCGGACGGGAAGACGTTGGCGTCCGTGGGCGAGGACCAGACCGTGCGGCTGTGGGACGTGAGCGACCCGGCGCACGCGACGGAGCTCGGCGCGCCGCTCACCGGGCACAGCGCTCCCGTACGCGCCGTGGCGTTCAGCCCGGACGGGAAGACGCTGGCTACCGGGGGCGACGACAACACGATCAGGCTGTGGGACGTGGCCGATCCGCGTGATCCCGCGCCCCTCGGCACGGTGCTCGAGGGCCATACGAGCCTGGTGCACTCGCTGGCCTTCAGTCCCGACGGGCGGACGCTGGCCAGCGGCAGCTCGGACAACACGGTCCGGCTCTGGGACGTGGCCGAGCCACGGCGGGCGAGCGCGGTCGGGGCGCCGCTCACCGGGCACACCGGCCCCATCTGGTCCGTGGCCTTCAGTCCCGGCGGGGGGCTGCTCGCCGCCGCCAGCGCGGACAGTACGGCGAGCCTGTGGAACGTGGAGGACCCGGCGTACCCGTCGCAGGTCGGCGAACCCCTGGCCGGGGCCAGCGGCGAGATGTTCGCCCTGGGGTTCAGCCCCGACGGCCGGACCCTCGCCACCGGAAGCGGTGACAGCAAGGTCCGGCTGTGGTCGGTACCGACCTCGGACATGGTCGGCCGGAACGGAGTGTTCCGGCCGGACGGGCGGGTGCTGGCCACGGCCGGGCGCGACGGCCTGATCCGGCTGTGGAACGTGGCGGAGCCCGGCCGGCCTGTGCTGCTGGGGGAACCGTTCACCCTCGAGGACAGCGGCAATCGCTCCCTGGCCTTCTCGCCCGACGGCCGCACTCTCTCGATCGTGGCCGGAAACCGGGCGCTGTATCTGTGGGACGTCAGCGACCCCGCCCGCCCGGTCCTGCGGGGCTCGCCCCTCACGCTGCGCATCCGGTACACCGACGCGCAGGCCTACAGCCCGGACGGGCGCGTCCTGGCCACCTCCTACGGCGACCACGACGTCCAGCTGTGGAACGTCAGTGACCCGTCCCACGTCGTCCCGCTCGGCAAGCCCCTCACCGGCCACAAGGGCTACATCCTCGCCCTCGTCCTCAGCCCGGACGGCCGCACGCTCGCCAGCGGCAGCGCGGACGGCACCATCCGGCTGTGGAACGTGGCCGACCCGGACCGGTCCACCCGGCTCGGCGGACCTCTCACCGCCCATCGCGGCGCGGTCAGCGACCTCGTCTACAGCCCGGACGGCAAGACGCTGGCCAGTGGTGGCGGCGACGACACGGTCAGGCTCTGGGACGTCTCCGACCCCGGCGAGGCGACCCGGCTGGGGTCCCCGCTCATCGGCCACACCGAGGCGGTCGTGTCGCTGACCTTCAGCCCGGACGGCCGGACCCTGGCCAGCGGCGGCAACGACAGCACCGTCCACCTCTGGGACGTCACCCGCCCCGCCGACGCCTCCCCCATCGGCCGGTCGATGAGCCCCAACGCCAGGACCGGCCACTTTCTGTCCTTCAGCCCCGACAGCCACATGCTCGGGGTGTCCAGCGGCGCCGACACGGTACGGCTGTGGAATCTGGACGTCGACGACGCCGTACACCACATCTGCTCGACGACGCGCGGGGTGCTCACGCGGGAGAAGTGGGACGAGTACCTGCCTCGGCTGTCGTACGAGCCGCCGTGTGAGGGTGCCTGAACAAACGTTTGGGCGGGTCGGGGCGGAGCTAACAAACGTTTGGGCGGGTCGGGGCGGAGCTAACAAACGTTTGGGCGGCACCCCAAACAGTCGCCTAACAAACGTTTGGCCAATCAGAGCCACCCACGTGATCCCGATCACAACTTGTCATCGCAGTCGAGCAGTCGGCTCCCGTCCTACGAGCAGCCTTGTTAGCCTTGGCCATAGCCCGGTCGCTGGTGCATCCCCCGTCGCCAGCGACCGGGCCCTTTCATGCCTCCGACGCCCCCGGCCGGCCGCCGCCCGCCGCGGCGAGCCAGTGGGCGATCCTGCGGACGGTCGTCTCGTCGAGTTCGTCCACAACGGCTTGTACGGCGGCCAGGTCGTCCGGTGCGAGGTCGTAGAGGCCCGCCTTGCCCAGCCCGGCCATCAGCACCTGTTGCCGCCGGTCGGTCAGGCGCTCTTCGCGCTTGCCGGGTTCACCGCCGGGGGCCCTGACGTCTCCGGGCCGCGGTTGCGGCGGGGCGGCGGCCGGCGAGTCGTGCCGCTCCCACTCCCCGCCCCTCGGACCCCACAGCGTGACGACCGGATCGGCGCCGCGTGCCCTCAGGGTCTGGGCCATCTCGCCCATCGCGTACGCCACCGGGAAGCGGTACCGCGACTCCGCGCCCACGCGCCAGGAGACCGAGGAGGGCTCGTAGAACATCGCGACCCAGCGCGGGGTGCCGGGCGGCTGCGGGCTCTCGGGGCGTGTCTGCACGGGGCTCATCCCTTCGGATACGGCGTTGCGGGCGCACGATATCTGACGGCCCGTCAGCTATCCAGGGCGCCGCCGCGCCTCAGCCGTTCCAGGCCTCGTCGTACGGATCCTGGGGTGCCTTGACCGGCTTGGTGGTGGTGACGTGGAGGTACGGGACGGCGGTGCCGTTGAGCGGGTCCTTGGTCCGCTTCGGGGTGTAGGTGCCGGTGACCTCGATCCAGGTGTCGGGCTGGAGGACGGCCGGGAGTTCGCCGGTGAGGGCGATCTTGACGGGCTGGGCGTCGGCGGCACAGCAGTTGAGGGCCATACGGACGAGGTACGGGGTGCCGGAGTCGTCGAACGCGAGGAAGCCGGTGACCTTGAGCGGGCGGCCGGCGAGGGCGCGGCCCTTGTCGTAGACCGCGCGGCCTGCGTAGTCGGCGACGCTCAGCCGGAGGGGGCCGTCGGCGGGGAGGGTGGGGTAACCCCAGGGCTGCTGCTGGAGGGCCGCGCCGGTGCGCATCGCGGTGTAGGAGCCGGCCGCGGGCGGGGCGACCAGGACGAGGGCGAGGAGGGGGAGGACGAGGAGCCAGGAGACCCGGGGTTCGTGATGGGTGTGCTCTTCGTGATGGGTGTGCTGCTCGTCATGGGTGTGCTGCTCGTCGTCCTGTCGCCGCGCCCGGCGTTCGTACCAGACCGTGGCGACGGCGGCGGCTATGAGGACGATGCCCGCGCCGATGAGGAGGGGGCGGAGGCCGGCCTTGACGTAGCGGAGGTAGAGGTCGGTGAAGCCGGCGTGGAGGAGGGCGCCGCCGGTGAGGAAGAGGATGACGGTCTGGGCCTGACGGTTCACAGCAGCACCGCCCCGACGAGGGCCGACACCAGGATCGCCAGGGCGAAGGTGGCGGGGGCGAAGCGGAGCGCGAAGGCGCGGCCGAAGGTGGCGGTCTGCATGGCGAAGAGTTTCAGGTCGATCATCGGGCCGACGACCAGGAAGGCCAGCCGGGAGGTCAGGGAGAACTGGGTCAGGGAGGCCGCCACGAACGCGTCCGCCTCCGAGCAGATCGAGAGGAGTACGGCCAGGACCGCGAGGGCGAGGATCGCGATGACGGGGTTGTCGGCGGCGGCGTTCAGCCAGCTCGCCGGGACGACCGCCTTGAGCGTGGCCGCCGCCATCGCGCCGACGACCAGGAATCCGCCCGCGTGCATCACGTCGTGCCGCACCGAGCCCCAGAAGGCCGCGCCCTTGCTCTGGCCCTCGTAGGACGGCCGCTCCGGCGGGCGCATCCATTCGCCGCGCCCCAGCCATTGCCACAGCCAGCCCATCGCGCAGGCCACCAGCAGGCTCGCCACGAGCCTGGCCAGCACCATCTCGGGGTTCCCCGGGAACGCCACGGCGGTCGCCGTCAGGACGATCGGGTTGATGGCGGGGGCGGAGAGGAGGAAGGCGAGCGCCGCCGCGGGCGTCACACCCCGGCGTACGAGGGCGCCCGCCACCGGCACCGAGGCGCACTCGCACCCCGGCAGCACCACACCGGCCATGCCCGCCGCCGGCACCGCCAGCGCAGGCCGCTTCGGCAGCGCGCGGGCGAAGAACGACGCCGGCACGAACACCGCGATGGCCGCCGACAACAGCACCCCGATGACCAGGAACGGCAGGGCCTGCACGACCACCGCCACGAACACCGTCATCCAGCTCTGCGTCACGGGTGCGGACAGCAGACCGCGCAGGGGGCCCTGCGCCACCACGGCCAGGACGAGCAGCATGGTGAGGAGGAGGGGTGGGTCGAGGTGCCGACCGCGCTGGGGGGCTTCTTCCTTGGTTGTGGCCACGGGGGACGGTACCTCCGTAGGGAACGGCTGTGCTGGGCGGGTCTGTTCGGCCCTCCCTTGTCATACGGCGCCCGGGGCGAGGTTGCTCACGGCGCTGCCGCCTTCTTTTAGTAATGGGATCCATTTTCATGTAGCGTTCCGATCCATCACCTGTGGAGGAGGACCCATGGCCGTACCCAAGCGGAAGATGTCCCGCAGCAACACCCGTCACCGTCGCGCCCAGTGGAAGGCGAGCACGCCGCAGCTGGTGCCGTTCACGGTCGGTGGCGCCACGCACCTCGTACCGCAGCGGCTGCTGAAGGCGTACGAGCGCGGGCTGATCCACCCCGAGGGCTGAGGGCCCGGCCATGGCGTACGAACAGCTGCCGACGCTCGCGAGCCGGCCGCGCGTTGTCGGGCTGTGGTCCCGGGCCGGGTCCGTCGCCCGCTTCGAGCCGTCCGCCGCACGGGACGACGAGGCACCGTACGCACAGGAGCCATTGTTCATCGGGACAGGGTTGCGGGCGGGTGCGCTGCGCTCGGCTTTGGCCGGCTGTCTGGTGGGCTCGGGTGAGGTTCATTCTGCGGCGGCCCTCGACGATCCGTTTCCCGCGTGGGACACGTACGGGATCGTCTGCGGGTGAGTGGGGGCTACGCCCCCGTCGTCGCCCGCCTTCCCAACAGCTCCGCCAGACCCCGCCGCGTGGCCGCCAGCACTACGCGGTCCTCGGCGCGGAGGACGTATGTGGGCGGCAGGTCCCAGACCAGGCCCGAGGCCGAACCCGGTGTCCGCTCGGTGGCGGAGTCCCCCGGGGCGGCCGTGTCGAGCGCCAGCACGCGCCACGCCCCCGCCCGGAAGGCCTCGGCGACGGTTCGGCCCTCCAGGCGGGGGTGGCCGCGGACCTCCACGGCGGCGAAGAGGAGGACGCGGCGCTCGACGGGGATCGCGCCCAGGATCTGGCGGCCCATCATCGCGCCGGCGAAGGCGGGGGCGGCGAGATGGGTGACGCTGCGGCTACGGGTGAGGGCGCCCGGGTGGGCGGCGCGGAGGGTGCGGTAGACGGCGGTGGCGAAGTCGTCGTCGTAGAGGCGGAGGACGACGCGCAGGTCGGGGCGTACCGAACGGGCGTACAGGCCGGCTTCGAGGTTCGTCGTGTCGGAGCTGGTGACGGCGAGGAGTGCGTGGGCGCGGTGGATCTTGGCAGCCTCCAGGACGCCCTCCTGGGTCACGTCGCCGAGGATGACCGGCACCCGTAGGCGACGGGCCTCCGCGAGGCCGCGCGCCTCGGGGTCCTCCTCGACGCAGACGACCGGGATGTGGAGTTCGCGCAGGCGCGCGAGCACGCGGGTGCCGATCTTGCCGAGGCCGAGGAGGACGACGTGTCCGGAGAGACCGCGCGGCGGCTTGCGGAGGGCGGTGCCGCTGCGGAAGGTGCCGAGGGCCTCCAGCACGGCGGCCAGGAGCACGGGCAGGAGGAGTAAGCCCATCAGGCCCGACAGGAGTTGGAGGATCTGGCGGGAGTCGCTCTGGTCGGTCGCCGGGTCGGCGATCCCGAAGAGGTCGAGGAGGGTCGCGTACGTCGCCTGGAGCGGGTGTTCCCCGGTGATCACTATCTGGGCGACGGCGAGGGCGAACACACACGCGATCATCCCCGCGAGGGACCAGCGCAGCCGTCGCGAGAGCAGCGACCCGAACGCCCCGAAGGCCCCGAGCGACCCGCCGCTCACCCGGCCCGGCGGCAGCGCGGGTCCCGCGTAGCGCACGGTGTCGAGTACGACGGTTCCGCGCCCGGTGGCTTCGGCCACCGCCCGCTCGTCGGGCAGGAGTTGGGGGCCGCGCTCCCCGCTACCCTCGGAACCCTCGGTTCCGGCGGGGTCGTTGGTGGTGGCCGACAGGAGCGCGAGCGTGCACAGGCCTCCCGGGCTCTGACCGCCTCGGCCCGGCGGGCGTTCCACGGCCCGCAGCATCAGTCCGTCCGTCTGGACGACCTTGGTGGTGCCGGCGACGGCGGTCGCCGCCAGCGCGGGCGCGGCGGTGTCGGCGTCGGAGAGGACGGTCGTCGAGGCACCGAAGCCGTCGACCCCGTCGGCGGCGGCGCCGCCCGTCGCCAACGCCGAGGCCTGGTCGAGGAGTTCCTCGATGTGCTGCCCCAACCGGCGGTTGTAGAGCCGCAGGACGAGCCGCAGGCGCGGGTTGAGGCGCCGGGCGGTGAGGGCCGCGCGGATGTTGGTCTCGTCGTCGTCGTACACGAGTGCCAGCGCGGCGGCCCGCTCCACCCCGGCCTCGGCGAGCACGGCCTCGGTGGCCTCTCCGGCCTCCAGGACCCGTTCGCCGCCGTCCCGGGTGTTCCTGTCCCCGCCCCGGTCGCCCCGGTCGCCCCGGTCGCGGTCGCCGCGTTCTCCGGTCCGGTCGCCGGCCGCCGGATCGCCGGCGCCGGCGGCCCGGTTGACCACCGCCGTCACCCGGTCGAGGAGCGCGGCAGCGGTCCGGGCACGCCCGACGACCGGCCGCTGCGCGATCCGCGCGGTGGGCGGCACGACGAGCGTCACCTGTTCCCGGTACACGGTGCGCAGTTCGGCGGCGAGCCGGTGCGCCAGCCCGTCGTCGCCGCAGACGACCATATGTGCGCCGGAGTCAGCGGTCGGCCTGCTCCGCCGGCTCGGAACGAGCTGCCGGCCCGCGCCGACCGGACCGGACGGTGTGCCCGGGCCGGCCGGGTCGGCCGGACCCGCCTGTCTGCCCGGACCGGTACGGCTGTTCTGCTGCGAAGGGCTCCCCACAAGGCAGAAGACTGCCTCATCGGCACGGCCGGTTCCTGCGTGATCCGGATCACAGTTGGTGGTGTGAGTGCGACGGCGGGTGGAAATCCGTACTCAAGGAGGACGGGGTGACGGCGGTGTCCGGATGCGAGGATGGGGCGCCATGACCACAGGGTGGGGTTCGCGCACGACACGCGCCGCGATGTTCGCGGCCGTCTGTGTGCTGCTCGCCGCCCTGGGCCACGTGATGATGTCCGGCAGCCACGTTCCCTGGTGGGCGTTGGCCGCCGGGGCCGCCGCGACCGGTGCCGTCGGCTGGTGCCTGGCCGGACGTGAGCGCGGGCTCCCGCTGGTCACCTCCGTCGTGATCGCCGCCCAGACGGCCCTCCACTTGGGCTTCGAGCTGGCACAGTCGTCGGCCCCGATGGCTGCCAACGGCCATATGAGCTCGATGAGTTGGACGGGCTCGACGAGTTCGACGGGCTCGGCAGGGCTCATGGACATGGGTTCCGCCCACATGGTTCACACGGTCCACACGGGTGCGGCCGGTCACATGGACCATGTGGACCACACCGGGTACCTCCTGGACGGCTCGTCCGCGTCCTCCTCATCGCTCCTGTCCTCGCTCGCGTCCATGTACGCGTCCTCGTCCGGCATGTTCGCCGCGCATCTGCTGGCCGCGTTGCTGTGCGGTCTGTGGCTGGCGTACGGCGAACGCGCGGCCTTCGGGCTGCTGCGGGCCGTGGCCGGCTGGCTGGCTGGCCGCGCCGCTGCGGCTGTCGCTCGCACTGCCCGTCGCGGCGGAGCGGCCCCGCCCCCGCGTGCGCCGCGGCCGTTCGGACCGTTCACCGCGCCGGCTCCTTCTCGTCCATGTCATCACCTCTCGGGGTCCGCCCGCCGGGACCGCTGTCAGCTGACGACAGCCGGTGACCCGAGGCAGCCACCACGGCTCGCGCTTCGGGCTTCGGCCGTACGCCGCCCCCGCGCGTGCCGTACGGCCGGCTTCCCTTCCTCACCGGACCGCCGGACGCGTTCCCACGTACCCACACGCACGCCCGTCTGTCTCTGTACGGCTGTGCGGCGTGCGGCTGTGTGCGCTCACGTGACCGTGTCGGTGGTCCGGTCCCGGATGCCCCGAGAAGGACACCAGGTGATCACCCTTACTCCCCTGCCCGCGTCGGTCCCGCAGGCCCGGTCGACGACCGACGAGTCCATAACCGCCTGGGCGCTCGCCGCCCGCGGCGGGGACCCGGAGGCCGTCGAACGGTTCGTCGGCGCGCTCCACCGTGACGTCCAGCGGTTCGTCGCCCACCTCTGCGCGGACCCCCAGGCGGTGGACGACCTCGCCCAGGACACGTTCCTGCGGGCGCTCGGCAGCCTGCACCGGTTCGAGGGGCGCTGCTCCGCCCGTACGTGGCTGCTGTCCATCGCCCGGCGGGCGGTGACCGACAGCTTCCGGTACGCGGCGGCCCGGCCCCGGCTGTCCGACGTACCGGACTGGCGGCTGGCCGTCGAGCACGCCCAGCCGCGCTGGCTGCCCGGCTTCGACGACGGCGTCGCGCTCGCCGATCTGCTGGGCGCGCTGCCCGAGGAGCGGCGTGAGGCGTTCCTCCTCACCCAGATGCTGGGGCTGTCCTACGAGGACGCGGCGGAGCTGACCGGGTGCCCGATCGGGACGGTGCGGTCCCGCGTGGCCCGGGCTCGGGCCACGCTCGTACAGCTGTTGGCGGCGGCGGAGGGGGCTCGGGGGGACGAGGACGTGTTGGTGGCCGCCTGAGAGGCGCCCTCGACGTTGCCTGGGGACGATCGCGAGCGGGGAGCCCGCCACCAGTGCTTCCACGGCGAGCACATGCGCCTCGGCGGCGGCGTCGGCGACGTGGACGGCGTCGGCGACGTGGACGGTGTCCACGCGGTCGGCGCCCGTTCCGGGCAGCAGCAGTCGTCCCCACCGGCCCCCGCGGCGCAGGCCCGGCAGCAGATGCGGCTCGCCGTCGCCCCACATCAGGGGGGGCGCAGGGGGGCACGGTGACGACCCCGAGCCGATCAGCCACCCGCCAAGGGGCGCGGGGAACTGCGCGACCAGCCCCCGCCCATCCGCGGATGGGCGACCAACCGGAGCGGGGGCGAAGGGGCGGCAGCCCCTGGGGAACGGGACGGGTAGGGGCGGCGGGGGCGATGATCGCTAGGCGCGTACCCCCAGGTGGCGTTCGGCGAAGTCCAGCTCCAGCCGGATCTGTTTGATGCGCTCGTCGACGACCAGGGAGCCGTGGCCGGCGTCGTAGCGGTAGACCTCGTGGACGGCGGAGCGGGCGGCGAGCCGGTCCACGTAGTTGTCGACCTGGCGGATGGGACAGCGGGGGTCGTTGACGCCTGCGGAGATGTAGACGGGGGCTTTCACCGCGTCGACGTACGTCAGGGGCGACGAGGCCTCGAAACGCTCGGGGACCTCCTCGGGCGTGCCGCCCAGGAGGGTGCGGTCCATGGCCTTGAGCGCCTCCATCTCGTCGTGGTACGCGGTGACGTAGTCCGCGACGGGGACGGCGGCGATGCCGAGCGTCCAGGCGTCCGGCTCGGTGCCGAGCCCGAGGAGGGTGAGGTAACCGCCCCAGGAGCCGCCGGTGAGGATGAGCCGCTCGGGATCGGCGAAACCGGAGGTCACCGCCCACTCCCGGACCGCCGCGATGTCCTCCAGCTCGATCAGGCCGACCCGGTGCTTGAGGGCGTCGGTCCAGGCGCGGCCGTAACCGGTGGAGCCTCGGTAGTTGATGCGGATCACCGCGTACCCGTGGTCCAGCCAGGCGGCCGGTCCCGCCGCGAAGGCGTCGCTGTCGTGCCAGGTCGGGCCGCCGTGGATGTCGAAGACGGTGGGGTACGGGCCGGACACTCCCGCCGGGCGCTGGACGAGGGCGTGGACGCGGCCGCCCGGTGTGTCCACCCACACGTCCTCCACCACCACCGAGCCGGGGGACTTCAGGCCCGGCGGGTCGAGGACCACCTCGCCCGTGGTGGAGCGGACGACCGGCGGTTCGGCGGCCGAGGACCACAGGTACTCGACGCTGCCGTCGGGGCGGGCCGTGGCCCCGGAGACCGTGCCTCGCGGGGTGTCCACGCGCTCCAGGCCGCGGGACGCCAGGTCGTAGCGGAACAGCTCGCTGCGGGCCTCGAAGCTGTGGGCGACGAGCAGGGCGGAGCCGTCCGGATACCACTCGGCGCTCAGGTCGCCCTCCAGCCGTCCGGAAAGTCCGAGGTCGGTCTCCTCGCCGGAGGCCACGTCCCAGACGAGCGGTTCCCAGCGACCGCCCCGCTGGTGGCCGATGAGCAGCCGGGTGTCGCCGTCGACGGGGGCGAAGCCCATCACCTCCAGGCCCAGCTCGATCGTGCCGCCCTTGGTGTCGTCGAGCTCGGCGACCGTCCTGCCGTCCGGCTGGACCACGCGCAGCGCCGAGTGCATCGCGTCGCCGTGCTCGGTGTGCTCGATCGCGATCAGCGAGCCGTCGTGCGAGAGGTCGCCGACGCCGGCCGACTCACGGTGGCGGTAGATCTCGACGGGGGTCTCGCCCTGCCGGGACAGATGGATCGTGGAGCCGTCCTCGTCCGTGGAACGGCCGACGATCGCCGTACGGCCGTCGCGGCCGATCGCCAGGCCCGCCGGATACGACGGGTCCAGACCCGGTGCCGCCTCCTCGTCCGGGCCGCCGTGGAACGGCTGGCGGCGCCAGACGCCGAACTCGTCGCCGTCCTTGTCGTCGAACCACCAGATCCACTCACCGTCGGGCGAGAGCACGCCGTCCGTCGTGCCGTTGGCCCGGTTCGTGGCCTGGCGCTGCTCGCCGGTGGCGCGGTCCCACGCGTACAACTCGTATGTGCCAGTGGCGTTGGAGACGAACAGCGAGCGATGCGGTGCGTCCTCCGCCCAGTCCGGCAGGGACACCCTCGGCGCCCGGAACCTCTTCTCCCAGTCGGGCATGGACCCGCTCTGCTCCTGCGGGGTGGACCCGTTGCTCTCAGTCATGGCCCCATACTGCCCCGCCCGCACGACAATGTGCCGCCGAGGTCCCCAGCCTGTGGATAACTTCGGCTCCCGACGGGTTCGCCCGGGCCGATTGTCAGTGGCCGGGTGCAGACTCACCCCATGGCCTCAACGACCCCAACGACTTCAGGGACTTCAGGGACTTCAGGGACTTCAGGGAACGATCTACGCAAGACCGTCGAGAGTTTCTGGGCCGCCGCCGAGGGCCGGGACTGGGCCGCGTTCGCCGAGACGCTGGCGGAGGGCGTCGTGTACGAGTTGCCGCAGACGCGGGAGCGGATCCTCGGCAGGGAGCGGTATGTGGAGTTCAACCGGGAGTATCCGGGCGACTGGCACGCCCGGATCGAGCGGATCGTCGCGGAGCCGGGGCACATAGGGGAATCCTGGCAGCCGGGGCAGGTCGTCAGCTGGGTGCACGTCACCGTGGGGCTGGAGGAGATGTACGCGATCTCCTTCTTCACGGGGGACGCGGACGGCCGGATAACCACGGTCACCGACTTCTGGCCCGAGCCGTACGAGCCGCCGGCCGGGCGTGAGCACCTCGTCGAGAGGTACTGAGCGGCGGTCCGCGGTGGCTGTGGGGGCCGACCCCGCGGCGGGGCGCCCGGCGCGGGCACCGTACGGTGGAAGGCGTGTACCGGTTTCTGCTGACGCCCCGATGGTGGGGGATCAACGTCTTCGTGCTGCTCGCCATCCCTTTCTGCGTGCTCATGGGGTCGTGGCAGCTGAGCCGGTTCGAGGACCGGATGCAGGACCATCGTGCGGCGACCGAGCGGATCGATCCGGCGGACCGGGCCCCGGCACGGCCGCTGGACGAGCTGCTGCCGGTGGACAAGGAGACCTCCGGCGAGCTGGCCACCGTGACCGGGCGGTACGGCGAGCAGCTCCTCGTGCCGAACCGTGAGGTGGACGGCAAAAACGGCTTCTATGTGCTGACGCTGCTGCGCACCGACGAGGACAAGGCCCTGCCCGTCGTACGGGGCTGGCTGCCCGGCGCCGCGGACCCCGACCGGGCCCCGGCCGCACCCACCGGTGAGGTCACCGTCACCGGTTCGCTGCAGGCGTCCGAGACCCCGGGGTCGAACGGCGTGCCCGTCCAGGGCGGGCTCCCGGCCGGGCAGACCTCGGCGATCAGCGCGGCGACGCTGGTGAACCTCGTGCCGGACGACCTGTACGACGCCTGGATCACGCTCGACAAGGCCGACTCGGGCATGAAGACCGTGCCCGCAACCACCCCGCAGGACACCGGGCTCGACCTCAAGGCCTTCCAGAACCTCGGCTACACCGGCGAGTGGTTCGTCTTCGCCGGCTTCGTCGTCTTCATGTGGTTCCGCCTGGTCCGCCGCGAGGTCGAGTTCATCCGGGACGCGGAACTGGGCCTGGTCCCGGACGACGACCAGCCGGATGAGAACGAGCCGAACGAGACCCGCCCGGTCGAGCCCCACTCCCGGGAAGCCGAGCCCGCCAAGTAGGACCGGCGAGGAAGACTCAGGCGGGTCTGCTGACCGACAAAAGACCTCGGTCATCACCGCCAGAACCGCCACGCGCCGACGGAACCGGCGAGCACCGCGCGGTCCGGCGGTGCTCCCGGTGCGCGTTCGTTCAGGCGCCCGCCAACAGGCCCGTCCGGTAGACCACGCCCGCGCAGGCGTTGGTGACGGTCGTCGTGAAGGTGGCGATGCCGCCCTCGGTGCTGTGGGAGACGAGGACGCTGCCGTCGTCGACGCCGCCGTCCTCGGTGACGAGCTGGGTGGAGACGGAGTTGGAGCCGTCGGTGGTGGTGCCGGGGGTCGCCTCCCCCGTGGGCGTCGGGTCCGGTGACGGGTCCGTGCCGCCGGTGCCGCCGTCGGTCGTACCGCCGCTGGTGGTGGTGGGACAGGGCTCGGAAGGCACCCAGGCGAACTGCACCTCGTACGCCGCTCCCGGCGCCAGCACCAGCTGGGTCAGGGACAGCGACGGGTCGGGCAGTCCGGCCGCCACGTCGCCTGCGACATGGTTCGCCACGGTGATCTTCGATCCGTCCGCGGCACCCTGCGGGAGGGTGCTCACGCCGCCCGCGCCGGTGACCGTACAGCTGGTGCCGGAGATGTTGGAGACGCGGAACGTGCCGTAGACGGCGCCGCTGGAGTCCGGTGCACCCACGCTGGCGCCGCCGCCGAGCTGGATCCCCGTGCACAGGGTGGAGGCAGCGCTCGTGGGCGTCGCCTGGGCGCCGCCCGTGGAGCTGTTGGTCTCGCCCTTGCCCTTGTCGCCCTTGTCCTTGCCGCTGTCCTTGTCGGACTGCTTGGAGCCGCCGGAGGAGCCGCCCGACGAACCGTCCCCGCCGGTCTGCCCCTTGGACTGGCCGGCGGTCCCCTGCGTGTGCGAGCCGTTGCCCATGATGGAGGGGTTGACGTCGGAGCCGGTGGAGTTGGAGACGTGGACGAGGGCCGGGATCGCCGTGCCGATGAAGAGCGCGGCGGCAGCCATGCCGACGACGGCCTGCCGCTTGCGCGCCCGCCGCGCCGGTACCGCCCGCCGCAGATGCTCCAGGGTGCCGTCCCGCGGCTCGATCTCCGCCACCGCGTGCTGCAGCAGATTGCGCAGCACCAGCTCGTCGTCCGACTCGAACCCGCCCATCCCCTTCGGACTCGAGCCGTTCGAACCCGAGCCGCCGGAACCCGCGCCGCCCGACCGCAGGCCGCCGGACCGCAGGCCCACCGAGCGCAGGGCGCCGAAGCGCAGCCCGTCGACATCCAGCTCGGCCGTACCCGAGTCGTCCGTAAGCGAGTCGTTGGTACCCGAGGCGCCCGTACCCGAGGCGCCCGTACCCGAGGCGCCCGTACCCAGGTCAGCCGAATTCAGGTCGGCAGACCCCGAGTCACCCGAACGCGAGTCGCCCGAAAGCGGGTCACTCGAAAGCGGACCGTCCGAAAGCGGACCGTCCGAAAGCGGGTCGTCCGAACGCACGTCGTCCGTACCCGAGTCGTCCGGAGAGCGGCCTTCGAGATGCCGGCCCTTGGGGTGGGGGCCTTGTTCTTCGGGGCCGTGATTCACAGTTCCGTTCCCAGCGTGCGATTGCGTTTCTTCGTGCTCTTCGAGCCCGCGCCCCCCGACGCGCCCGTCCGACCCGCGCTGTTCCGCGCGTTCGTCCCCGCGCTCCTCGGCGCGTTCGTCATCGTCCCGGCGTCCCCAGGAGGCACGCCTCCGGGCACCGAGCTCATCACGCCCGTCGCGCCCGTCGGGTCCGTCGTCCCTGCCGTGTGCGCTCATGCCGGCGCCTCCATGGCGACGCGCAGTGCCGCGATACCCCGGGAGCCGTACGCCTTGACCGAGCCCAGCGATATGCCGAGGGTCTCGGCGACCTGGGCCTCGGTCATGTCGGCGAAGTAGCGCAGCACGAGGACCTCGCGCTGCCGGCGCTGCAGACCCTTCATCGCCTTGATGAGGGAGTCACGCTCCAGCAGGTCGTACGCGCCCTCCTCCGCGCTCGCCATGTCGGGCATCGGCTTCGACAGCAGCTTCAGACCGAGGATGCGGCGGCGCAGAGCGGAGCGCGAGAGGTTCACGACCGTCTGCCGCAGGTAGGCGAGCGTCTTCTCCGGGTCACGGACGCGCTTGCGCGCCGAGTGGACGCGGATGAACGCCTCCTGGACGACGTCCTCGCAGGAGGCGGTGTCGTCGAGGAGGAGTGCCGCGAGCCCGAGAAGCGAGCGGTAATGGGCGCGGTAGGTCTCGGTGAGATGGTCGACCGTCGTGCCGGAGGCCGGCACCGTCGACGTGTCGTCCGCGCCGTCGCGCTGATTGGGTATGCGGGTCGGCCGCGCCGCGGGCATCGGCGCGATCACCGGCATGCCGCCGGCCGAACCGGGCAAGCGGGGACGGCGGGGTGGACGAAGGGCGGTGCCCCTCGTCTGTACCGCGGTGAAATCGAGAACCTCTGCCACGCCTGTTGGACCCGCATCCCCCCGTCGGGGTTGTACGCGACAGGCATCTCTTTTGCGTCAGACCGCACACGTCTCCGTACGGCATGCGCCCCCGTCGGCACCGATTGCACGACCCACCGAACACCGGACAGCGCGTCGAACGCCCTCATGCGTACCAGCTCTTCCCCTATGCCCCAAGTGTTGGCGCCCAGCCCCGCCGAAGGGCGCCCGTTAAAGACGCTCCCCGTCCGCCGCGCGGTTGCGGGCGGACGGGGAGAAAAAGCTCGATCACCGGGAGGCCTGAATCAACCCGGAAATCCCGCGACTGTCCGGCCGCAAATTCTCCGTCCGCCGAACCGTCGACTCGAAGAACTTACACGCCATCACCGACATCGGCCCACGCCAGTGGACCCGCGTAGACGCACGGCGACAGCCGATCTACGCACGGCAGCGGGCGGCCCGCAGGGAAACGGGCTGACAGTGCACTCAAAGGCAACGGACAGTGCACCGCAAGGCAAGGAGCAGTGCGCCAAGGGCAGCAACCGGACCTACCTCGTCCGTTCCGGACCACCTCGCCCGTTCCGGACCTACCTCGCCCGTTCCGCCGCCACCAACTCCGCGATCTGTGCCGTGTTCAAGGCGGAGCCCTTCCGCAGGTTGTCGCCGCAGACGAAGAGTTCGAGGGCCGTCGGGTCGTCGAGGGCCCGGCGTACGCGGCCCACCCAGGTCGGGTCGGTGCCGACCACGTCGGCGGGGGTGGGGAACTCCCCCGCGCCCGGGTCGTCGCAGAGGACGACCCCCGGGGCGGTGGCGAGGATCTCGCGGGCCTTGGCGACCGTGACCTCGCCCTCGAAGCGGGCGTGGAGGGTGAGGGAGTGCGCGGTGACGACCGGCACCCGTACACACGTCACGGCGACCGGCAGCCTCGGCAGTCCGAGGATCTTGCGGGTCTCGTCCCGGACCTTCATCTCCTCCGACGACCAGCCGTCCGCGCGGAGCGACCCGGCCCACGGCACCACGTTCAGTGCCACCGGCTCCGGGAACGGCCCGGTGTTGTCGCCCACGGCCCGCCGTACGTCACCGGGGGTGGTCCCCAGTTCCGTACCGGCCACGAGGGCGATCTGCTGCCGCAGGGTCTCCACGCCGGCCCGCCCCGCGCCGCTGACCGCCTGGTACGAGGAGGCCACCAGCTCCCGCAGCCCGAACTCGGCGTGCAGCGCGCCGAGCGCCACGATCATGGAGAGGGTCGTGCAGTTGGGGTTGGCGATGATCCCGCGCGGCCGGACGCGGGCGGCGTGCGGATTGACCTCGGGGACGACGAGGGGCACCTCCGGGTCCATCCGGAAGGCGCCCGAGTTGTCCACCACGACCGCGCCCTTGGCCGCGGCGATCGGCGCCCAGCGCTCCGCCACCTCGTCCGGTACGTCGAACATGGCGACGTCGACCCCGTCGAAGGCCTCCTCGGCGCCCTCGGTCAGACCCGTCACCTCGACCTGCTCCCCGCGCACGGCCAGCTTGCGGCCGGCCGAGCGCGGAGAGGCGATCAGACGGATCTCGCCCCAGATGTCAGCCCGGTGGGACAGGATCTGGAGCATGACCGTGCCGACGGCGCCGGTCGCGCCCACGACCGCGAGCGTCGGCCTGCCGGTGCGCCCGGCATCAGCGGCCATCAGCGACCGTTACCTCCGTGGATGACGGCCATCAGCGACCCGTACCCCCGTAGACGACGGCCTCGTCGCTGTCGGAGTCGAGCCCGAAGGCGGAGTGCACGGCGCGCACGGCCTCCGGCACGTCGTCGGCACGGGTGACGACCGAGATGCGGATCTCGGAGGTCGAGATGAGCTCGATGTTCACGCCGGCGTCGGACAGGGCCTCGAAGAAGGAGGCGGTGACACCCGGGTTGGTCTTCATGCCCGCGCCGACCAGGGAGATCTTGCCGATCTGGTCGTCGTAGCGCAGCGAGTCGAAGCCGATACCCGCCTTGTTCTTCTCCAGGGCGTCGATGGCCTTGCGGCCCTCGGTCTTCGGGAGGGTGAAGGAGATGTCCGTCAGACCGGTCGTCACGGCGGATACGTTCTGCACCACCATGTCGATGTTGACCTCGGCGTCCGCGATGGCACGGAAGATCGCGGCGGCCTCGCCCGGCTTGTCCGGGACGCCGACGACCGTGACCTTGGCCTCGGAGACGTCGTGGGCGACTCCGGAGATGATGGCGTGCTCCACCTTGTGGTCCCCTTGCGACTCTGGCTTCTCGTTGCTGACCCAGGTGCCCGGCAGTCCGGAGAAGGACGAGCGGACGTGGATCGGGATGTTGTAGCGGCGGGCGTACTCGACACAGCGGTGGAGCAGCACCTTCGAACCGGACGCCGCCAGTTCGAGCATGTCCTCGGAGGAGATCCAGTCGATCTTCCGCGCCTTCTTCACGACCCGCGGGTCGGCGGTGAAGACGCCGTCGACGTCGGTGTAGATCTCACAGACCTCGGCGTCCAGCGCGGCGGCCAGCGCGACGGCGGTCGTGTCCGACCCGCCGCGGCCGAGGGTGGTGATGTCCTTCTTGTCCTGGCTGACGCCCTGGAACCCGGCGACGATGGCGATGTTGCCCTCGTCCAGCGCCGTACGGATCCGGCCGGGTGTGACGTCGATGATCCGGGCTTTGTTGTGGACCGAGTCGGTGATGACGCCTGCCTGGCTGCCGGTGAACGACTGGGCCTCGTGGCCCAGGTTTTTGATCGCCATGGCCAGCAGCGCCATGGAGATACGCTCTCCGGCGGTCAGCAGCATGTCGAACTCACGCCCGGCAGGCATCGGTGACACCTGCTCGGCGAGATCGATCAACTCGTCCGTCGTGTCGCCCATCGCGGAAACGACGACGACCACCTGGTGGCCGTTCTTCTTCGCTTCCACGATCCGCTTGGCGACGCGCTTGATGCCCTCGGCATCGGCTACGGAGGAGCCTCCGTACTTCTGCACGACAAGGCCCACGTGCGCTCCTCGCTCCGTTTCAGTCCCATATCCGCACATACACACGTACTCACGTACTGCGGCGGTCGTCTCAGTTTAACGAGCGGCCGAATATCCCTTCCCTGGTATCGCATGGTGAGATGTCCCGCTCACCCTTTGATCACCTGGGTTTTCTCCGGACGTTCCACCGGTTTCACCCCGGCTTCTCGCCCGGACCTTCGACCGCTCCGGGAACGTCTCTGCCCAGGTCGCCGCCGAACAGTCGGCGCGGGCCGGGAAAAGTGCCTGGAGTCACACCGAGGGCCCCCGCGACGCCGAACGGCAAACTTTCAAGCACTAAGGTCGTGGCCGTGCGCGTACTTCTGGTGGAAGACGACGAGCCGGTCGCCGAGTCCCTGCGACGTGGACTCCTGCGATACGGCTTCGAGGTGGAGTGGGTCAACACGGGTGGGGCGGCGCTGTCGTACAACGGCCCGTACGACGTCGTCCTCCTCGACCTCGGCCTGCCCGACACCGACGGCCTCGACGTCTGCAAGGCCCTCAGGGACCGCAGCCAGGTGCCGATCATCGTGATCAGCGCCCGCAGCGACGAGACGGACCGCGTGGTCGGCCTGGAGCTGGGCGCCGACGACTACGTCTCCAAGCCGTTCGGTGTACGCGAGGTGATCGCCCGCATAAGGGCGGTGATGCGCCGCGTGCAGCCGCGCGCCGCCGACGCGCCCTCCGGCCCCGACCGCTACGGCCCCCGCCTCACCATCGACCGCAAGGCCGCGCGCGTCCACCTCGACGGTACGGAGGTGGCGCTCGCCCCCAAGGAGTACGACCTCCTCGCCTTCCTCACCGAGGAGCCGGGCGCCCTGATGTCGCGCGAACAGATCATGGAAGCGGTCTGGGACGCGAACTGGTTCGGCCCGACGAAGACGCTGGACGTCCATGTGGCGGCGCTGCGGCGGAAGCTGACCGGCGCGATCACGATCGAGGCGGTGCGGGGGGTCGGCTTCCGGCTGATCGTGAATGACGTGAGTGACGGGAGTGACGGGAGTGACGTGAAGGAGGGGGCCGGGACGGGCGACGGCGGCAGTACGTCATGATCCGTCAGCTCATCCGCAGCTACGTGCTCCTCGTGGCTGTGGCCATCGCCCTGTTCACCCTGCCGGTGGCGTTCACTCTCACGGATCAGTTGCGGGGCGACACCCAGCACTCCGTCGAGCGCGAGGCGGAGACCATGGCCCGGCTGCTGGGCACCGGTGACTCCGCCTCGTGCCAGGCCCTGGCACAGATGGCCAAGGCGTATCCCGAGACGGTCGAGGTGACCGCCACCAATGGGTGCGCGCCGGAGGGCCTGGAGGCACCGGCTGACGACGCGGCCCTGACCAGGGCCCTGAAGGACGGCGAGCCCACCACCGACTGGGGCTCCGAGTTCATCTGGGGCAAGAACCTCGTGCTCACGGTCCCCGCCCATGAGCGCGCGGCGGACGGGAAGATCGACGAGGACAAGGTCGTCGGCGCCGTACGGGTCGTGTTCTCGACGGACGAGCTGACCGACCGGCTGTGGCTGATCTGGGGGTTCCGTGCCGCACTCGCCGTGATCGTGCTGGCGGCCGCCGCGATCATCGGCGCGTTCGCCGCCCGGCGTCTGACCGCCCCCCTCCGCCAGCTCAACGAGATGGCGAGCAAGATGAGCGACGGCGACCTGACGGCCCGCTCCCCCGTGACGGGTCCTCAGGAGACGCAGACCCTGGCGCGCACGCTGAACCAGGCAGGCGAACGCCTGGACACGCTGATCGCGTCGCAGCGCATCTTCGTAGCCGACGCCTCGCACCAACTGCGTACCCCCCTGACGGCGTTGCGCCTGTCCCTGGACAACATCGCGGACGGCACGGACGACGAGTTCGTACGGGAGGACGTGGAGCAGGCCACCGCCGAGGTGGTCCGGATGAGCCGCCTGGTCAACGGCCTGCTGGTGCTGGCGCGGGCCGAGGCGAAGGTGACGGCGGCGGAACCGCTGTCCCTGCGGGAGGTCATCGGGGAACGTCTCGACGTGTGGAGGCCGGCCGCCGACGAGCGCGGAGTCACCATCACGCTCAGGGGGAGTGCCGACGGCCGGCTGCTTGTGCTGGCCAGTCCCGGTCATCTGGACCAGGTCCTGGACAACGTGCTTTCCAACGCCCTGGAGGTCTCGCCGGACGGTGCGACCATCACGGTTTCGGTGGAGACCCGGGGCGACGAGGTGGTGCTGTCGGTGCTGGACGAGGGGCCCGGTATGTCGGACGCCGAGAAGTCCCGCGCGTTCGACCGCTTCTGGCGCGGTCAGGGCCTCACCGGGAAGTCCGGTTCAGGCCTCGGCCTCGCCGTCGTCAAGCAACTCGTCACCGACGACAACGGGACCGTGGCCCTCAAGGACGCCCCCGGGGGCGGGTTGTGCGTCGCGCTCACGTTGCGTGCGGCGCGGCACGGGGGTGGCTGAGCCGGGGGGTGGAGGGCTCAGCCACGACTGCGGGTCGGCCGCCGCTCAGCCCTCGGGCATCGCCGACGAGTGGTGGTTCACGATCTTCCACACGCCGTTCCGCTTCTCGTACTCGTACGTGTAGCGGGCCTCGACGACACGCTTCTTGCCGGTCTTCGGGTCGGTGAGCGTGAAGGCGTACGTACCTGCGTCGAGCGCGGAGTTGCTGTCGAGGACGTTGATGTGCGACTTGATCTTCTTGCCGACCGGCTTGTTCTCCAGGAAGTGGTCGAAGTAGTCGACGATGCCGGCGCGGTCGGTGCGGACCTTGTTCGAGACGGTCGGCAGGAGCACCGCGTCCTTCGCGTAGCGGTCCGCCACCTTCTTCGAGTCGCCGGTCTGCAGCGACTTGTTCCAGCCGTCGAAGAGCGCCGCGATCTCCTTCTTGGAGGGCTTCTTCGGCGCGGCCTCGGCACCGGCCATGCTGACTCCGGCGGTGACCGTGCCCGCGGTGACGAGTGCGGTGGCGGTGACGATGGCGGCGCGTATGCGGTTCTTGCGGGTCATCGCGATCTCCCGTGCGAGGTGGGGGTGTTACTGCCTCCGCTTCCTGTGCGGTGGAAGTGACTCAAGATTCGCGTGACGCCGGTTAGGGGCCGTGCAGTGGAGATACAGCGGTGGGACAGGGGTTGTACAAAGCACGGGGGGTGAGTGGATGGTTACGCTTCGCGGTGCTTGAGCAGGTCCGCGGCTTGGTCGATGACGTTACGGCCTTCCGGGGTGCCACCAACCGCTCGGCTCAAGTCGGCAATGAAGCCGGGAAGCAATTCGTGAGCGCGAGGCGCATCGCCCATGAGGGCCAACAGACGAATATGGGTGATCCGGGCGTTCAACGTGTCCATATCGGTAACACCCAGATGGTGCCGGAACTGAGCGACGACCTTCTCCGCCGGCACGACAGCCCTGGGCAGGTGCCCGGCCTCCGTCAACTCCTCCACAAGGTTTCGTCCAAGAACTGCGACGCTGAAGTGGTCATCCCCCAATACCCTCTCGGCTTCGGCGAGTTGGACCTCAAGCGTCGGTCGATCGGGCGGGGATCTGCGGAGCGGACTTCGGCGAGGGTCTGGTAGGCAGTGCTGGGCTCCCGTGCGGCGGCTTCCGCCCTGTCGGGCTCGGCGGGCCCCTCGGACCCGGCGGGCTCGGTCGGCTCCGCTCGGTCGGCCAACTCTGCGGGCTCGTTCTCCTCGACCCGGGCCAGTCCCGGCTGGTAGTGCTCCGTCACGTCCCTGCCGTCGCGCTCCCGCGCGAAGTTCTTCCACCACTCCACCGACCTGGGGGTACGCGACCAGTACGTGCGCGTCACCCATCGCATCGAGCCGTCCTCGACGGTGATGCGCTCCTTGATCCAGCGCAGATGGCCGGCGTGGACGAGGCGACCCGACGACGTACGCACGGCTTGCTGGCCGTAGCGGGGGTGTTCCGCCGCGATCACCTTGTGGCCCATGGCGTGACCGTCTTCGAGATGGTCGATGAAGACGGCGACATCGGCGTCGCGGGGGCTCAGGTGTGCGAAGTCCCGGTCCGCGTGCGGGTCTTCGTCACCCACGGAGCACTTTCCGTAACCCGTTTTGGCCATCGGGTGCGACGGGGAAGGCAGGGCAGCACTAGGCTGGGCGTAAGCCACGATCGAGTTCCGTTCGATCCGTAGGTCTAGGCCCTGGCACTGGTGTTGGCGCACCGGCCGGGGCCGATCTATTTGGTCAGTTGCCGCGAACCTAGAGCGACTTTACGTTCCGAAGCAAGCCGATCACGGAACGTCACCCATTCGGGTTACGCCCCTTCAACTCACGTACAGGCTTGGTTGGTTGGTTTGGTTCTTCACCCAGCCCAGAAATCTTGGAAACCCATGGGAAGAGCTCGGGTCCCGGGGCTCAAGCTCCGGGGGGACCTGCGGAAACGAAGGCCTGCCAGGCGGGTGCGGTGAGGGTGGGGCCGGTCGGGTTCTTCGAGTCGCGTACGTGGACCGTCAACCGTGCGCCGGGGAGGGCGACTTCGACACAGTCGCCGCCCTCGTTGTCGCTGTAGGTCGACTTGAACCACGCCAGTTGGTCACTCATCACTCGTCCACCATCCGCTCGATGAAACGGGCCGATTCAGCGGGGCTGAGGGCCTGCGCGCGGATCATGCCAAGCCGCTCGCTCACGCGACTGACAATGCTGGGATCGGCCGAGAGTTCACTGACGAACGGGCCTTCCGTGAAGGCGAACCGCTCATGGTCGCGGGTTTCCAGCAGCACCATCGGTCCCATGAGGGCGTCGCTGATGACGCGTTCGAAGGGCAGCACCTGCAACATGACGTTGCGGAGGCGGGCCGCCTCCAGCAGTCGGTGCAGTTGCTCGACGTCCACCTGCGGGGTGCACAGAACCGCCTCGTAGAGCACGAAGCTGAAGGCCACCGGCGGCTTGCGATCCGTGAGAATTGCGTGCCGCTCCATCCGGGCCGCGATCCGCTCCTCCACCGTGTCCTCGTCGAGGGGCGGCAGCCGGTTCTCGATCAGCGCACGCGCGTACCCCCTGGTCTGCAACAGCCCCGGGACCAACGCCACCTCGTACGACCACCGACTGATCGCTTCCCTCTCCCGCAGCATGAAGTCCTGTGCCCGCGCCGGATACTTCTCCCTCTGCAAGTAGTCCTTCGCCGAACTCAGCAACCCCTCCGCCCCGCACAACTCATCCGCCACATCAAGCACCCGCGGGGTCGGCATCCGTACCCCCTGCTCCATGGACTTGATCGTGTCCGGCGAGTGATTCGCGGCCTCGGCCAGCTCCTCGCGGCTCACGTTCGCCTTCGTGCGCCAGCGCTTCATCTGGTAGCTGCCGCCCGCGTTGCACCACGCCCTGGTGCGCGAGTACGTCAGCTCGGCCGGCGGCCCGGGGCTGCACCCGGCGGTCCTCGACCGGCTCGTACAGCCATGGCTCGGCGAACACGGTCAGCCCGCCTTCTACCGGCAGATCGCCCAGGCGGACCAGACCCACACCGACGAGATCCAGGACCGGTACGGGGAGATCGGTGTCCCGACGCTGGTGTGCTGGGGCGAGGAGGACGGGTGGATTCCCCTGGCCAAGGGGCGGGAGCTCGCCGACCGCATCCCGGACGCGCGATTCGCGCCGATCACCGGTGCGGGGCACCACGTCCAGGAGGACGCCCCCGCCGAACTCACGGCCCTGCTCCTGGACTTCCTGCACGCGACAACGGACTAGTGATCTGGTTCGGAGATGCGTGAGCAGTAGCGGCAGATGCGGTCGAGGATCTGGTCGGCAGTCTTGGTCCATTTGAAGGGTCTGGCCTGGT
>NZ_JBHVDX010000134.1:0-27482 GCF_042802555.1 Streptomyces sp. NPDC057474
CCCCTGTCCGTTTCCGTCCGGCCTCATGTTCGGCGCCCTCTTCGACGGGCGCCGGGGGTCACTGCGTCAGCCCGCCGTCGAGGTCGAACCACACCGCCTTGCCCACCCCGTGCGCCCGTACCCCCCAGGCGTCGGCGAGGGACTGGACGAGAAGGAGACCGCGTCCGTGGATGCTGTCGTCGGCGTTCGGCATCCTCGGTTTCGGCCTGCGCCCCACGAAGTCCCGTACCTCCACATGGAGTCCGCGCGGTGAGACGGTGGCGGTCAGCACCGCGTCGTGGTCGGTGTGGATGAGAGCGTTGGTGACCAGCTCGCTCGTCAGCAGTTCCGCTATCTCCGATCTTCCCGGCCGCCCCCACTGTCGCAGCAGTTCCCGCAGGGCCCTGCGGGCCTCGGGCACCGCCCTCAGGTCCGCCCGCCCGAGTCTGCGCCTCAGCTGTCCGGCACCGGCCTTGTGCGTCGCGTCGCCGGCTACTTCCTCCACCACCTCTGCCGAGGAGGCCCCGATCGCCATGGGACCGCCTCCTCGTGCCTGCCTCTTCATGGCCCCCGCCCACACGCCGATGACGATTCCCCTCCTGCCCGTACACGTACACGGGGATCCATGCCCCCCCGTACACGTACACGGGGATCCATGCCCCGTCCGGATCGCGGCACTCATGCCGAATCGTCAACGACCCTCCGTACGCTTTCAAACGCACAGAGTCAAGCCAGCTGTCAGTGCCTTGTGAGAGCGCTTCCCGTCCCGCGAAACCACCGCACAGCCCGACGAACCCGGCACCCCACCCCACTCCGGGCACCCTCGTCCCGACCGCGGCCATTGGGCCCAACTGTCCATGCGGGGCTGGCGATCCGGCCGTATGCCACCGGGGCACGACTTCCGTACGCGCACCGCGCCACCGCCCGAGACCGGTCGCTCGCCCCGATGATGTTGATTGGCCGGAATCCTGCGCTGGTACAGGCCAACCTGCGGCCGGGCGCGGCTGATTGACGCCCATCTCGTCCTCCGGACGGTCGCCGTCACGCCTCCCACACGGCGGCGGCCGTACGGTCGTCCGCGTAGCCCTTGACCCTGACCTGGGCGTCGGCGAGGAAGGCGGCGAGGCCGGGCGGCTCGGCCGCTCCCCAGCGGGCCGCCAGATGCTCGGCGAGCGGGGCCTCTCCGCGCAGCGGTTCGGCCAGACCGCCGGTGCACAGGAGCAGGACATCGTCCTCGCGGGCCACGGAGGCACGGAAGCGGAAGGGTTCTCGGGGCGGCGCGGGGGCGGGTTCGTACGGGCTCGGGGGTGTCGTGATGCCGAGGTCCATGGTGAGGCGGTCGCCGTCGGGGGTCTCGTGCGGCAGCGAGCCGAAGCCGACCACCGGCGCGCCCGCGGTGTCGGCGACACGGGGCTCTATGTCCTGCCACTCCCCGTCCCGCAGCCGGAACAGTCCGCCGGCGCCGACCCCGAAGAACACGCGCGTACGGCACCGGGGGTCGGCCGGGAGCAGCAGACAGCGCAGGCTCGCCGTGTACTCCTCCGGGTCGAGCCCCTGCTCGACCGCGCTGGCGCGCAGTTTGCCGAGGCTGCGGTCGGTGAGCCGGTGCAGCCCGGACTTGAGGTCGCCGCGCCGGGCCGCCCGGATGTCCTCCACCAGCCGTGCGTGGCTGAGCCCGACGGCCCGCCCGATCCACCGGCACGCCTCCGCCGCCGCGCGATGCGCTCCCGGCGTGGCCCGGGCGCCGGTCGCCATGGCAACCAGCACGAGCGACTGCTCGCCCACGCCGAAACGGGCGGTCAGGAGCGAATCGCGGCGCGGCTCGCCCCGGTAGCGCGCCGAGTCCCCGCGCAGCGACGTGGCCCGCAGCGTGCACGCCCCGTAGCGCGCGCCGTCCAGCACGGTGTCCGCGACCAGATCCCCCAGGTCCTCCGGGTCCGCCGGCGGCAGCGCGGTCGGCTCCGCGTCGTACGTGGGCGGCCCGGACCCCACGCATGCGACCCGCACCGGCTGACTCCCGGTGACCAGGGTGACCTCCTGCGCCTGGAGGGTGGGCAGGTCGAGCTGGGTGGAGGGCCGGGCATCGGAGGGCTCGGCGGCGGGGCGGGGGGACGGGGAGGACGGAGTGGGCAGGGAGGGCTGAGAGGGCTGAGAGGGCAGAAGGGGCGGAGAGGACGAGGACGCGGCACGCGAGGCGCCGCGCAAACCCGGCGGGGTCGGCCCGGGCGGGAAGCTCACGGGGCCCGACGGCCGGGCCGGCGGCGGTTCCCAGGGCGCCGGCTGCGGGGCGGGGCCGCTGTGGCGGAGGGGGTCTGCGGTGGGGTCGAGGGGAGGGATGCGGTCCGAGGGAGGAGGGGTGCGGCCCGACAGCGGCGGAGTGCGGCCAGGAGGAGGGGTTGGGCCGGTGAGCGGGGTGGCGGCAGGGGCTGAGGCGGGAACCCGGGGGTAGTCCGGCCTGCCGCCTCGTCCGGCCTGCCCGCCCTGCCCGTCTCGCCCGCCGGGTCCGCCGGGTCCGCCGGGTCCGCCGGGTCCGCCGGGTCCGCTCTGCCCACTGGATCCATCGGGTTCCCTCTGGCCGCCCCACCCCCTGGGTCCGCCCGGCGAGCCCTGGGCAGGCACCCTGTCCGAGAGGGAGCCCGGCGTGCCCGGGGCGGGACCCGAGGTTTGCGGGACTGCGCGTGGTCCGCTCGTCGTCTTCGGCGCGGTGCCCGATCCGCTCGGCCCGTTGGGACCGGTGCCCGATCCGCTCGGCCCGTTGGGACCGGGGACCGATCCGCCCGGCCTGTTCGGACCGCCGCCCGCCGCGCTCCTGGCCGCCGACGCACCCGGCACGGCGGCCCAGGCACCCGACGTACCCGGTACGGCCCCCCAGGCACCCGGCGGACTCGAACCCCCCGGCGCGCTCGTCGAAGTCGCCGATGTCGCCGGCGTCGTCGAATTCTCCGGCGTCGCCGATGCCCCCGGCGTCGTCGGTGTCGTCGGCGCGGTCGGTGTCGTCGGCGGCTTCCCTACCGTGTCCGCCGCCGAGGCGAAGCGGTCGTCGAGGGAATCGGCCGCGACCGAGGGGCCCGTGTCCCCGTTGGTGTCGTCGTACAACTGCCGCCACCAGTCGTCCTCGTGACCGGTCGGCCTTTCCCCCTGCTGGCTCATGCCCCTAATTGTCCACCTCAGGAGCCGTATGAAAACGGGGCATCCGGAAAATCGGCCCGCAGAGCCGACGACCTCACGGCGTGTCGGACTACACGTCGAACTCCGGTGCGAGACAAGGGAGTCGAGGGATCGGTGGGATCCGGAAGAATTCGCAGGACGTTCCCAGGACGCCTGAAAAGACCGCCGGGCGGTGCCACCCCCCACAGGAGAAACCGCCCGGCGGCGCCGGGGTGACCGGGGCGCGGTGCGGGCGCGTGCGCCGGTCGGCCCGAGTGTGAGGCATGTTTCTGGGATTCCGCTGTGGGACCCCGCCTCACCGGTGGGCCGTGCGGTGCGGTGATGATGTGCCCGGGCGGAAGTGCGCCGGAAGGGCGCGGCAAGGGAGGGCATCGCCGCATGCTGGGAGCGATCGGTCTCGACGAGACGCACGAGTCGGCTTACCGGGCCCTGGTGTCCGTGGGCGCCGCCGACGTACCGGACCTGGCGCGTCGGCTCACGCTCGGGGAGCACGACACCGAGCGCGCGCTGCGCCGACTGGAGCGGCACGGTCTCGCCGCCCAGTCCTCCGCACGCCCCGGCCGCTGGGTGGCCGCGCCGCCCGGCGTGGCCCTGGGCGCGCTGCTCACCCAGCAGCGGCACGAGCTGGAGAAGGCGGAGCTGGCGGCGGCGTTGCTCGCCGAGGAGTACCGGGCGAGCGCGGCCGAGCCCGCCGCGCACGACCTGGTCGAGGTGGTGATCGGTTCGGCCGCCATAGCGCAGCGCTTCCTGCAGCTCCAGCTCGGCGCCACGGAGGAGGTCTGCGCCATGGTCACCGGCGCTCCGATCGCGGTCTCCGGGCCGGAGAACAACCCCGCAGAGGAGCAGGCCACCGGCCGCGGCGTCGGTTACCGCGTGGTGGTCGAGCGGGCCGTCCTGGACGAGGACAGCGGGCTCATCGAGCTGTCTGCCGCGCTGGGCCGGGAGGAGCGGGTGCGGGTGATGGACGAGGTACCGACGAAGCTGGTCATCGCCGACCGGACGCTCGCGATGGTCCCGCTCACCACGCACACCGCCGAGCCCGCCGCGCTCGTCGTCCACGCGAGCGGACTGCTGGAGCTGCTGTCGGGCCTGTTCGAGTCGGTGTGGCGGCAGGCCCTGCCGCTGCGGCTCGGCGGCGACCGCGTCACCGAGGACGTACCGGACGGCCCCGACGACACCGACCTGGAGATCCTCTCCCTGCTGCTGGCCGGGATGACCGACGCGAGCGTCGCCAAACAGCTCGACCTGGGCCTGAGGACCGTACAGCGCCGGGTGAAACGCCTGATGGAGCTGACCGGTGTGACGACCCGGCTGCAGCTGGGCTGGCATGCGTACGAGCGGGCCTGGGTGACCCGGGACTGACACCACTGACCTGCGCTCTCTCGCGCGGTCCGGCACCCTGGGCAGATGGGAGCGTGGGAACTCCTGCTGGTCGCGGTGGTGCTGCTGCTCGGCCTGTGCGGAGTGCTGGTGCCCGGCGTACCGGGGTCCTGGCTCGTGTGGGCCGGGGTCATGTGGTGGGCGCTGGAGGATCCTCGGCCCATCGCCTGGTGGGTGCTCGTGGGCACCACCGTCGTGCTGCTCCTGTCCCGGGCGGTCCGCTGGGGCCTGCCGCCCCGGCGCCTGGCGGAGAGCGGCGCCACCCCTCGTATGGCCGTGTACGCCGGTGCCGGTGCCCTCCTCGGTTTCCTCCTCCTCCCCGTGCTCGGCGCGATCCCCGGCTTCGTCGGCGGCATCTACCTCTCCGAACGGCTCCGTCTCGGCCACCACGGCGCGGCGAAGGACGCCACGCGCACGGCGATGCGCTCGGGCGGGTCGAGCGTCCTGGCGGAGCTCTTCGCGTGCCTGCTGGTGGCGGGGGCGTGGGTGGGCGTGGTGTTCGGGGGCTGAGACCGGCTGAGACCCGACCGGTCTCAGGGGGCCACGTCGGCGAGGGCTATCGCGTCGGCCAGGGCACGCATGCCCGCGTCGTTGAAGTGCAGGTGGTCGCCGGGGTCGTAGGGGGGACGGATCCGGTGCGGGAGGAGGGGGTCGCGGACGGCCCGGTCGAAGTCCGCCACCGCGTCGAAGATCCCGTCACCGCGGATCGCGGCGTTGACCGCCTGCCGGGCGAGGAAGTTGGTCCGGCGGGCGGAACGGTGGTACGTGGCCGGGCCCGAGTCGTCCGGTGTGTACGGCGTGACGAGGAGATTGCTGTGCGCCGGGACCCGCAGCGCGACGGCCCCGTGCACGCACCCTCACACCAATGGCCGCACCCGGCCCGCGCTTTTTGACGCGGTCCAAGTGCGGTCGGTCCCCGGCAGGGCAGGGCAGCTCTGGAGCACGCCCTCCAGACCGAGGAGGAGGCGTTTGCGGTCGAGGCCACCGGCGTACCCGG
This sequence comes from Streptomyces sp. NPDC057474, assembly GCF_042802555.1. Lineage (NCBI taxonomy): Bacteria > Bacillati > Actinomycetota > Actinomycetes > Kitasatosporales > Streptomycetaceae > Streptomyces > Streptomyces sp. NPDC057474. The sequence continues at coordinate 5,525 of NZ_JBHVDX010000134.1, forward strand.
TGAGCGTGCCGTCCGCGCCGATCACCCGGTGGCAGGGGCGGACGATGAGGAGGGGGTTCGCGCCGATCGCGCCGCCCACGGCCCGGACGGCGGCACGCGGTGCGCCGATGCGTGCGGCGATGGCCCCGTACGTGATGGTCGCGCCGTACGGGACGTCGTCGAGCGCGGCCCAGACCCGCTTCCGGAAGTCGGTGCCCTCGCCGCGCAACTCCAGCCGGAATTCCTTGAGTTCCCCGGCGAAGTAGGCGGCGAGCTGCTCCTCGACCGCCCGGAAGGGGGCCGGGTCGCGCAGCCAGCCCGCCAGCGGGACCCGACCACCCTTCTGCTCCGGTACGGAGAGAGAGGTGAGGGCCCCGAACTCGTCGGCTGTGAGGAGGAGTTGCCCGGCGGGACTGTCGACGACGGTGTAGTACGTGCCTTGCTCGGTAGTCACGACTGAACTCCCTGTTCCTGTGCCTGTGCCTGCTTCTTCTGTGCCTGCTTCTGCGCCTGTGTCTGCTTCTGTGCCTGCTTCTGTGCCTGCTTCTGCGCCTGTGTCTGCTTCTGCGCCTGTGTCTGCTTCTGCGATGCCCTGGCCGGCTCCGACTCGCGTGCTGTCCTGAGGTGTTGGAGGGCGTACGACCGCCATGGGCGCCAGGCGTCCGGCACGGCCTCGTCCGGTGGTGCCACGTCCGGGTCGCCGAGGGCACGGGTGCGGATCGCGGCGACGGTACGGGCGTCCACGCCCGGCAGCGCGAGCAGTGCGGCCTCGGTGTCGTCCCGGTCGGCGCCCACGTCGAGGCGTGCGGTGCCGTCGGCGAGGGCGGTGGCGAGGGCGCCGAGCGGACCGTCCACCCCGGCCAGGGCGGCCGGTTCGGGGAACAGGTGCGTCAGCGTCCCGTGCGGGGCGTCCAGCGTCTTCCCGTACACCCGCACCAGCCGTTCCGCCTCCTCGCGCCCCACGAGCGCCCGCACCGCGAACTCCTCCGGATCGGCCGCGCCCGGCGAGCGCAGCCCCGGCCTCGTGGCGACGAGCGGGGCGAGCCGCGCGTCCTCCCCGAGTCGCTCGTCCACGGCGTACGGATCCGCGTCGAGATCGAACAGCCGACGCAGCCGTTGCACGGCGGTGGTGAGATCCCGGGGATCGGTGAGATGGAGCCGGGCGTCGAGCCAACCGCCGGGGTGACCGGTGGGGCGGCGGCTCGGGAACGACGCGTCACTCCACCGGCGGCCTGCCTGCCCTGCCCCGTCCGAGCCCGCCGCCGTGCATCCCCGGCCGCCTCCCGGTCGCTCGTCGACCCGTGCGATTCCGGTGCCGTACGGGAGGCGGAGGGTGCGCCGGTAGGTGCGGTGGCCTCGCTCGCCGGTGGCTTCCTCGATGCCGGTGACGGCCTCGGTGGCGAGGACGTCGAAGAGGGCGGTGGACTGGTACGGGCCCCGGTACGCGAGCCGGAGGGGGATTCCGGCGGTCGGCGAGCCCACGGACCGCCGGGGCGCCCCGGCGCGCAGACCGCTGGGCGTCATGGCGTACACCGTCCTGATCGTGTCGTTGAACTGGCGCACGCTGGCGAAGCCGGACGCGAAGGCGATCTCGGTGACCGGGAGGACGGTGGTCTGGAGGAGGATGCGGGCGGTGTGGGCCCGCTGGGCGCGGGCCAGGGCGACGGGCCCGGCGCCGACCTCGGCGGTGAGCTGCCGCTGGACCTGGCGTGCGCTGTATCCCAGCCGCACGGCCAGCCCGGCGACGCCTTCCCGGTCGACGACGCCGTCCCCGATGAGCCGCATGGCCCGGCCCACGGCGTCCGCTCGCACGTTCCACTCGGCCGCCCCGGGCACGGCGTCCGGCCGGCAGCGTCGGCAGGCCCGGAATCCGGCGCCCTGGGCGGCGGCCGCGGTCGCGTAGAAGCGGACGTTCTCCCGTTTCGGCGTCACCGCCGGGCAGCTCGGCCTGCAGTAGATCCCGGTCGTCTCGACGGCGAAGAAGAACTCCCCGTCGAACCGCCCGTCCCTGCTGCGCACGGCCTCGTACCTGGTGTCTTCGTCCTTCATGACATCAAGTGTCGACCACGCCCACCGCCGGGGCTGGCGGAATTCGGACACGACACTGCACCCCTGGAAAAGCAGGGGCGCAGCCCCGCTTCTCCAGGGGCGCGGGGCTGCGCCGATATGCGGCTGCGCCGCGTGGGCGCCACAAGCCACAGACTCCCCGCGGCCGAAGGTCAGCGCCGGCCACCCCGCTTCGCCTCCATCGCCGCGCGCCCCTCCGCGCCCTTCCGCTTCCACTCCTTCCGGACCTCGGCCCGCACCCGTGCGTCACTCTTCGCGACGATCCGCTGGTTCTCGCGGAGCAGCTTCCGGTAGCTGTCGAGCCGTCGCTCGGGCAGTTCACCGGACTCGACCGCGGCGAGGACCGCGCAGCCGGGCTCGGCGATGTGCGCGCAGTCGTGGAACCGGCAGTCGGCCGCCAGCTCCTCGATCTCGGCGAAGACCTGCCCGACCCCGCTCTCGGCGTCCCAGAGGCCGACGCCGCGCAGCCCGGGTGTGTCGATCAGGACCCCGCCGCCGGGCAGGGCGAGGAGGTTACGGGTGGTCGTGGTGTGCCGTCCCTTGCCGTCCACGTCGCGGATGGCCTGGACGTCCATGACGTCCTCGCCGAGCAGCGCGTTGGCGAGGGTCGACTTGCCGGCGCCGGACTGCCCGAGCAGTACGGAGGTGCCACCGGAGAGGACCGCGGCGAGGACGTCGAGGCCCTCCCCGAGCGCGGAGCTGACCGTCAGCACGGCGACGCCGGGCGCGATGGTCTCCACGTCCTGCACCAGATGCCCCAGCGTGGCCGCTTCCGGCACCAGGTCGGCCTTGGTGAGCACGACCACCGGCTGCGCCCCTGGCTCCCAGGAGAGTGCCGACGAATGCAGCGGTGCCTCACCCCCCGAACCGGACATGGCAAGAGCCAGGAACCGCTCGATCCGCCCGAGGTCCAGTTCGACCGCGAGCGACACACAGATGACGACGTAATCGATGTTGGTGGCGAGCACCTGGCCCTCGGAACGCTTCGACGAGGTCGAGCGCACGAAAGCGGTGCGGCGCGGCAGCAGCGCCCGCACATACCGCGGGTTGCCGCCTTCGGGGTCGACGGCGACCCAGTCCCCCGTGCACACGACCTTCATCGGGTCACGGGGAACGACGAACTCGGTGTCGGCGCGGACGGTACCGGCCGGGGTCAGGACGTCGCACAGGCCTCGGTCGACCCGGACGACGCGACCAGGCAGCAGACCCTGCCCGGCATACGGGGCGAACTCGGCCTCCCAGCCCGCATCCCAGCCGTACGGCACGAGCGGATGCGAGGAGGACAGGGACGAACCCGGGAGAGGAGAGAAAGACAAGGGGTGACCCTTCACAAGGGTGGCCCCGGCACCGCGCTCATGGGCGCGGGAAAGGAGTGAGGTCAGCCGGAGGCCACGGAGGTGGACTTGATGAACTTCCGGATGCGGGCAGCGCCCATCTCAGCGACAGCCATCGGTCACACCTCCCGAACCAAGCCAAGTCACCTGCGGCAACCTTGGATCACCGCTCGAACACCACCGACCCTAGAGGTGGGCGGGCCTCGACGCCATCGAATTACGGCGCAGCCGACAACGGCATGTCACTTCGCGGCAGCTTCGGGAGAACAGGGCCTGATCCGCATGCTCTCCCGCGACGGCAAGCCCACCGGGCTCGGCGACGCGTTCGCCCACTACGGACGGATCTTCAAGACCCTGTACCTGCTCCAGTTCGTCTCCGACGAGGGATACCGGCGCATGATCGGCGCCCAGCTCAACGTCACCGAGGCCCGCCACCGCCTCGCCCGGAAGATCTTCTTCGGTCAGCGCGGCGAACTGCGCCAGCACTACCGCGAGGGCATGGAGGACCAGCTCGGCGCCCTCGGCCTGGCCCTCAACTCCGTAGTCCTGTCCAACAGCCTCTACATCGACGCAGCCGTCAACGCAGCTGGCCGCCGACGGCTTCCCCGTCACCGACGAGCTACTCGCCCGGCTCTCCCCACTCCAGTACGACCACATCAACTTCCTCGGCCGCTACGCCTTCACGCGGCCGGCCCCGCCGGGTTTGCGGCAGCTGCGTGACCCGCACAACGATGACGAGGACGACGGCAGCGAACAGGACTGAGCGTCACCGAACAGCAGGCTGATCAGAGTGCGCGCCACTGCCTTCGTCAGCCGCTTCGCGGCGGTCGCAGCCGGTACTGGTGGCAGGTGGGTTTGCGTCGATCATGCCCCTACCCGGCTTGTGGCGCGCTGTAGGAGAACTTGTACCCGGCGAAGTCGGCGACGTGGACGTACCCGATGCGCTGGTAGAGAGCATTGCTGGTGGGGTTGGCCGGGTCCGTGAACAGGACGACGTCCGTCGCGCCCGCGGCCAGCGCAGCCCTGCTCGCCTCGACCGTCACGGCGCCCGCGTAGCCGCGGCCCCGGAGGCGGGCCGGGGTGTAGACGGGGTCCACCCGGACCATGCCGCCGACGACCGAGGTCGCGGCCGCCATCGAGACGGGGGTGCCGTCCCAGGTTTCCCAGAACGTGAAGTGCCTGTCGCTGAAACGCGAGTCGTCCCATGAGCCGGCGTCGATCAAGTCGATGGAGGGCTGCTCCCCGACGTCGACACAGAACTCACGGCACCAGCGCACGACTTGCTCACGGTCCTGCCCGCCCGTGATGCGACCCCGGCCCTCGGGGCGCGGCTGTGGTGGGGTGAGCGTGCCGAGGCGGTACAGATGCGTCCGCCAGAAAGGCACCGGCACCGCGCTCGTGTGCCGCTGCCATGACTCGGCGAAAGCGCCGGCCGTGTCGTGGTCCGCGATGACGTTGGAGGGCGAGTGGCCGAGGCCGGCCAGGTGAGCAGCAAGGGCGTCGGTCTGCTCGACAGAGAGGGGGGTGAGGCCCAGGCGGCCGCGCGGAGTGAGATAGAAGATCGCGCGGACTTCGCCTCCTGACTCCAGTCGGCCGAAGTCAGTGGCTACGGCATCGTGTTCGGCCGCCCCGCGTATCCGCAGTTTCTCGATGTCCGTCAGCGGCGTGTTGTGCAGTGCGGGGCGCGAGCACAGGAAGTCCCCGGCTCGGGCGAGGAAATCGTCGACGTCTTGAGTGAGGTGCCAGTCATCCGGGAGCATGCTTCATGATCCCGGATGTCCTCGACTCGGGGAGCACTTGCTCAACGCCTTTCAGCCACGTGACGTAACTGCTCCTGATCAGCCGCCGGTTCTTGTCGGCGGGGATCCGGCCGTGGGGGTGTGCGGTGGTTCGGCAGAGGTTGAGGGCGTGCTCGGGCGTCTCGACTGCCTTGCGGCATTCATGATTGTTGATCCAGTCGTTCAGCACCTCTGCGGTCAACTTGACCCCGTAGGCAGAGCGGCCAGAGCGGCCACGGCGAGTTCCTGCACCTCGTCGTCCAGCGCCACGCCCCGCCAACCGGCGCCGTCGCTGATCCGCTCATCCCGATCAAGGCATGCGTGCAGCAGCGGTGCCAGCGCACCGGCCTCCGGGCCCATATCCACGACCCTTCGCAACACGGCCAGTTCCAGTCGGCTGTAGGCCGCGCGGGTCCCAGGGTTCAGGACGCGCTGGAACACTTGGAGGGCCAGGCCGCTGTCGCCGGTCACCCGCCAGTGCGCCCAGGCGACGGGGACGGCCTCGAGGCTCCTCCATCGCCGTTCGTTCGCACGCAGCCACTGCTCGGGCCAGCTCATCCGGCTCGCCCCGGCTGCCGGTCCGAGCGGGGAAAGGCATCGGGCCACGGCACTCGCGAGCGTCGCCGCGTCGCGTGTCGCCGACGCCGCCGTCGCGGACTCCGGGCGGCTGTCCTCGTACCCCGCTTCGGCGCCTTGGCGCAGAGTGGCCGTCGAGGTGAGCACCTCGTCCACGGTGTTCCGCAGTGCCGCCTCATCGCCGACGACGGCAAACCGGGTCAGGGCGGCAGTGAGCGCCACGATCCACGGGTCCGCCAGTCCGGGTACGCGCCGTTGGCCGGGCCATGCGTCGGCCGGTGCCGGTCGGGCGCCGGAAGAGGTGTGTTGAGCACAGCGCGCGGACATCCGCTCCGATGACGCTTCCAGAGCCATGCGCTCCACTCGCTCCAGGTGCGGGACACAGTGCGCGGCTGCGGACCCGACGGCCTCGATCACCGTGCAGGCCAGCTGCGGATGCGTGGAGGCCAGCAGCGCTTCCAGTTCGGGCACCGCTGCGGCTGCGGCGGGCCCGCATGCCGCGAGGGCGTCACAGAGCAGGTGGAGCCGCGGCAGGCTGTCCACACACAGATCGGTCACGGCACCGTCCCCGGTGCGCGACTGCGCCAGGCACCGGGCAAGTGCGGACCGCAGTGCGGGAACCAACAGCGATCCGTGCCGTGTGGCGCACGCGACCAGGGCCTCCCGCAACGGGGGTCGGGAGCACCAGTAGAAGTGCCCGCTGTAGTGGGCGGACGGGCCGAACCCCTCCTTCTCCTCGTGATCCAGGGCGTGCACCAGCGTGGGGACGGCGCGCACGTCCCCGTGGCGGGCCAGCGCCCAGGCGGCCCGGATCGCGGTCGGAGGGTGCGGGTCATCGAGCGCGGCGGCGAGACGGTCGTCGAACGCGGCGCCGGCGGTGCCCGCCGCCGCCAGCAGATCGGCCGACCTCATCCGGTTCTCCGGCTCGGAATCCGTCAGCATGGCTCCGGCCAGCGGGACCAGCGCCGGGACAGCCGATCGCCATCGCAGCATCGCGTCACCGGCCGCCTGCAGTGCGCCGGCGCGGACCTGTGCCCGCTCATGGCCGATCAGAGCCCGGATGATGTTCAGTCGCTCGGCCGTATCGTCGCCACACATGCCGCACAACGTCCTGGCCAGGAGTGAACCGTTCTCGGCCCATGCCGAGTAGGCCTCGTGCGGAGTGGTCGGTGCCAGGGCTCCATCGAGCAGGTCCCGCCAGCTCACGGCCGCCGGGTCGAGACGCTTGTCCGCCGCCAGGCAGGCGAGCCTGAGGGCGTCCGGGTTCCGGTCCGGTGCGGCGGTGAGACGGCGGACGGCCACCGCGAGTGCGGCGGCCGACGACGCGTTCGACTCGCGTGCCTCGACCACTGCTCGTGCGCCGTCCAACCTCAGCGACACGCGCAGGGCGAGGTCCGTCTCGACGGCGTCGCGGCCGACCAGTGCCTTCGTGGCGCCGTCCGCGCGCGGTGACCATCGGGCGTACTCCCACAGGAGGGCGGCCACCGCCGTCCGCACGGAGTGGTCGCCATCGTCCAGCAGCGCGACGAGAACGTCGTGCCCGGCGACCAGCGCCGCCCTGCAGGAGACCGCAGGTTCGGCCGAGCGCCAGGGCTCGCGCATCTCGTTCTGCAGGGCCACGAATCGACCGATCAGCTCCACGATCGCGGGGCGCGACGGCAATCCGGGGGTGGCCGCGAGTTCGATCAGGAACGGCATGGCTGCCGCGCCTGCCGAATAGACCGCGCCGCCTTGGTGGTAGATCGAGGCGTCCAGGTGATACAGCCGCGCGTCTCGTTCGGGGTCCTCTCCGGGGCGCGCCAGCACGCGGAGCGCCCCGGGGACATCGTCGGCGGACCCGTACGCGTGCCCAAGGTCAGCCCACGGAATGTCGTCGAGGCCGTTGAGCGGCGCGAGAGCCTCGTCCGGTGACGGTGACGGCGTGGATGCGGATGCGGATGCGGATGCGGATGCGGGACGTTGATCCCCGCCGTCGGAATGTGCGAATCGACCGACTATTGCAGGTGCTTCCCTCATGAGCCGGGGCCGTCGGCCCCGGGAGCTTCACAGGCGGAGCCTGTATCAGTGGCGAGGCCCGGAGCCCATCACCGTGGCCTGGGTGGATGCCCCTCGGGCGCCCCACCGTACGTGATGATTCAGCACTGGATCCACCAGGATCCGCAACAGGTTTCGTGCCGTTGCGGACGCCTTGGGCGGAGCCCCCGGCCGACGCTTCGCCTCCGGGAACTACGCGACTGGCCGCTGACGGGACGCCACTTTCCCCGCCGTATGAGCCGTCCCTTCCCCGGCCGCTCCCCGGCCGCGCTCAGTCCCCCTGCTCGCAGGCGCTCCCGTTGAGCGTGAAGTTTACGGGCACGGGGTTGTCGTAGCCCTGCCAGATGCCGAGGAAGCCGACGCCGAAGGTGCCGCCCGCCGCGACGGTCTTGTTGTAGTCGGCGGCGGTGGCGGTGACCTGGGAGCCGTCCTGGTCGAAGGTGCCGTCCCACATCTGGGTGACGTGCTGGTCGGCCGCGTAGGTCCAGCCGACGCGCCAGCCGTCGAGGGCCTCGGTGGAGGTGACGGTGACGGCGGCCTGGAAACCGCCGGGCCATTCGTTGACGATCTGGTAGCGGACGTGGCAGTTGGCGTCGGGCGACTTGCCCGGGTCGACGGGCTCGTGGGAGACGCGGGCCGGCGTCGAGGAGTCGCCCTGGGGCTCCTCGTTGCTGTTGCCGGCGCCCTTGTCGTCCTCGTCGCCGGAACCGGTCTCCTGGGGCCGGGACGTGCTCTGCAGTTCGGACCCGCCGCCGGACGGGGGCTGGGTCACCGGGAACCGCGGGTCCTGCTGCACCACCGACGACTCGCCGGCGGACGTGCCGTCGGCGACCGTCTCGTCCTCGCCGAAGGGCATGAGGGAGACGGCGAGCGCCAGCACGGAGACGAGTCCGGCTCCGGCGAGCAGCCCGTTGCGGCCGAACCGGGGCCTCGGCTCCTTGCCGGGCGAGAGTCCCCGGTCGGTGCCGGTGGAGTCCGCGCGCCCGGGGAGCAGCCCGGCGTCGGCCGCGCGGCGGCGCCGCTCCAGGTAGGCGAGTCCGCTCCAGCCGATCACACCGCTGGCGAGTGCGGCGGGCAGGCCTCCGCCGTGCAGTCCGAGACAGGCCGCGGCCTCGGCGCACTCCACGCAGGTGGCGAGGTGCCGCGACAGGTCCTCGGGGGTGTCGGTGCCGGGCGAGCGGGTGACCGCGTCCAGCAGCCGGGCGTAGCTGCGGCAGTCGGGGTGCATGAACGCGTCGAGCTGGCTGCGGTGGCACCGGTCCCTGAACAGCGCCCGCACCTGGTCGAGTTCGGTCCTGGCGACCGCCGGGTCGAGGCCGAGCCGGCGGGCCACCGAGCCCACCGGCAGCGACTCGACCTCGGCCAGCCACAGCAGGGCCGCGTCGGGTTCCTGCATGTCGCGCAGGGCGCGCAGGGCGAGGGGCCGGTGCAGTGGCGGGCCGATGTAGCGCGCGGCCTTGTCCGAGTTGAGCCAGAGGCGCAGATCGGGGTCGAGCCGGTGCCCCTGACCGTCCGTCTCCCAGGCCGCGGCGCTGGTCCTGACCCAGGTCAGGAGGAACGGTATTCGAGGCAGCCGCAGGGCACGCCGTCCGGCGCGTTCGGCACCCGCCTCGGTCTCCAGGGCGTGCGCCTCGTGCATGCCGTTCGTGAAGGCCTCGGTGGCCAGTTGGGTCGCCGCGGTCGAACCGGACGTGCACAGGTCGGCGTACGACAGGACCGCGTCCCAGCACTCCGAAAACAGCGCGGCCTCGACGGCGTCCTGGGGCTTCGGCAGGTCAGGCATGGGTCTCCTGCATCCACAGAGCGAGGGGGGAAGTCCGCAAAAGCGGTCAACTGCCCTTTGATTCAAGGGAGTTGGGGGGACCACCTTGCGAATGCCCCAGAGCTTTTCACGGTTCCCACACAACTGACAAGCCGCGTCTTCAAATGCGGTTACCAGCGGTCACACTTGTTGAGTTGTACGTACGCCGACCCCAGTCGACTCAACCGCCACAGGAGTTACCGGGCGGGAACCTCCTCGCCGGTCTCCGCCGCGGTCTCCTCGACGGCCGGGAGGCTGTCCATGAAGGAGCTGACGGAGAAGACTGCCTGGCCGGGTCCGGGCGGGCCGTATCCGGGCGGCGACGACAGCCCGAACTCGTCCATCGTGGCGCGGTAGGCCTGCAGCAGTCGGATGTGGTACTCCAACGGCGCGCCCTGCGGGTTGGCCTTGCCGAGCGGGGTCGTGGGCTCCGGGCACCAGGTGGTGAAGCGGGGCGTGATGCCGTGCGACATGAAGAAGCGCAGGCCCTCGGTGGTCGAGGCGATGGCCTCGTCGACCGTGGTGAACCCGAACGGCTCGGCCATCTCCACGCCCGCCACGAAGTTGGGGATCACGTTGCGCGCGCCGAAGACACCCGCCGAGTCGAGGATCCGCTTGTGCCACTCGTCGCGGCCGACGTAACGCTCCTTGCCCGGGCAGTACAGCTCGAACAGTCGGCGGTCCCACACCTCGTAGTTGGGGTGGTAGATCTTCACGCCGTAGTCGTGGAAGCGCTTGACATCGTCCAGCGGCAGCGCCTGGGCGACGACCTTGCCGATCCAGCGGTCCGGGAAGCGCTCCTCGATGGCCTTGGCGTAGTGGCCGTAGAAGTCGGCCTCGTCCCGGCCCGCGACCGTCTTGGTGATGGCCCCGCCGGTGAGCGTGTACGCGGTGGACGTCTTCGCCGTGTCGTACCGGTCGATGATCTCCAGCGCCTCCAGGACCTCGTCGACGTCCTTCACGCCCGTGTACGGCCGCCCCGCCGCCTTGTGCTGGCGCCAGTTGTGGTTGATGTCGCAGTACTGGCACTCCTCCTTCGCGCCGAAGTACTGGCAGACCCGGAAGACGGTGAGGTAGATCAGATAGCCCCACTGGATGGTCGGGGCCACCTCCATCACGGACTTTCCGTTGGAGAGGGTGTGCCGGTAGTACTCGGGCATGGGCGGGACGCCGACGTCCGCGATGCGCCGGCCGTCGAGGTAGAGGCCGAGGAGGCCTTCCTCGTCGGCGGCCACGCGGTAGGGCGAGGACGGGTTGACCCGTACGGAGACGACCGTGCGCCGCAGGTCGTAGGGGCCGCCGGTGAGGATGATCTCCTCCGGCGGGCGGCGCAGGGCTGCCTCGCCGAGTTCGGGGAGGGTGCCGTGGTCGAAGGAGAAGATGAAGTACGACTTCGGCTTGACGTCGCCCTTCTCGTTGTCGCTCAGCGCGGAGGCGTCGAAGGCCACGCCACCCCTGAGCAGGTCCTCCTTGAAGACGGCCTCCCGTGGCACATGCGGGAACCTCTCCATCAGGTCCTCCACCAGTGCGGTGCGGCTGCCCATCCCGTTCTCCTCGCTCCCGACGTCACGTAAGAGGTCGTCCGTCGTCGTTGTTCGCCTCCTCACGGTATGCCTCCGGCCGCGCGGAGGTGGGAGCGGGGGCCCTCGGCGGGTCAGACGATCACTTCTCGCCCGCCGCCACCACGCGTCGGCGACCTCCCGCGGCACCCCCGGATCCGGACGGCGTCGACATGGTCGGGCCGGTCGGGAAGCACCAGGCCTGCTGCCGGAGAAGACCGGTGCCGTACGCCCCGGCGAGGTCGCCGCGCGCCCGGCGCATGCAGCGATCGGCTCAGGTCGGTGAACGCGTCCTCGTGGCGGCCCTGCCGGGAGCGGACCCGGACGAGATCGCGGTACGGACGCACCTCACCGACCGTGTCATCGGCCCGCCGCCGGCGTGGAGCCCCACCTGGTGCGTGCCGCCGCGGCCGACGTCGAGGCGGCGCGCGTCCATCGCTGCCACTCCTGTCGGTGCCCGGCGGGGCACAACCACGCCCACCGTCACCCGCCCGAACACGACTCCCCCGCCACGCCGGCGCACATGGCCTCCCCGCGTCGCAGAGGCTCGCCGGAATCGACCGCGTCCGCCCGTAGGCCCGTAGGCCCGTAGGCCCGTAGGCCCGTGGTCAGGCCATACGCTCCAGCGCGGCCCGGTCGAGCGCGTGCGCCAACTCCCCTCCCGTGGCAAGCCGTTCGGCCTCCTCGGTGACCGCGAGGCCGAGGCGGGCGACCTCGTTGCCCTGGGAGCCGGCCAGGTGCGGGGTGACGAAGGCGTTCGGCAGGTCGAGGAGCGGGGAGTCGGCGGGCAGCGGCTCGGGGTCGGTGACGTCGAGGATCGCGGAGAGCCGCCCGGCGCGCAGCTCGTCGATGAGCGCGTCGTGGTCGACGAGGGCGCCGCGCGCTGTGTTGACGAGGACGGCCCCGTCGGGCATGAGGTCGAGTGCGCGGCGGTCGATCAGCCGGTGTGTCTCCGGGGTGTCCGGGGCGTGCACCGTGACGATGTCCGAGGTGCGCAGCAGGTCGTCGAGCGGCAGCAGGGGTACGCCGAGGGCGGCGGCCCCGGCCTCGTCGACGTAGGGGTCGGTGAGGCTCACCAGCAGGTCGAAGGGGCGCAGCAGTTCGATGACCCGGCGGCCGATGCGGGAGGCGCCGATGACGCCGACGCGACGGCCGTGGTTGCCGATGCCGGGGACGAAACCCCAGCCCGGTGAGACGCGCTCGGTCCGCAGGCGTTCACGGCGGCCGAGGATGTCCTTGCCGGCGAGCAGGATCATGGCGAGCGTGTACTCGGCGACGGGCAGGGCGTTCGCGGCGGCCGCCGTGGAGACGGTGATCCCGCGCTCCCAGACGGCGGGGGCGACGAACCCTTTCACCGATCCCGCCGAGTGCAGCAGCGCCCGCAGCTTGGGTGCCGCGTCCAGGACGGCGTCGTCGATGCGGGGGCAGCCCCATCCGGTGACCAGCACCTCGACCTCCGCCAGCACCTCCCGGACCCGGGGGGCGGTGAAGTCCTCGGCGATCAGCGCGGGATCGATGTCCACGGTCTCGCGCAGGCGGGACAGCACATCCGGCGGGAAGATCTGCGGAACGTTCTCGGCCGTCATGGCGAACAGTGCGCGCGGACGCTCGGGCAAGGAAGAACCTTCCGGCTGGGAGAGGGCGAGGTCAGGCGACAGTAACCGCTCTCTACGGTAGGCGGGCGCTCGCGAGGAGGTCAATGAACCGGACCGAGCACAGGGCGGAGAGGATGGCCCTCGACAGCTACGCCAGCGGAGGACATCAGGCATGACGACCGAGACCATCACCAACTGGGCCGGGAACATCACGTACACCGCCGAGGAGCTGCACCGGCCGCCCTCCGTCGACGCGCTGCGGGCCCTGGTCGCGGGCAGCGAGCGGGTGCGGGTGCTGGGCAGCGGGCACTCGTTCAACGAGATCGCGGAGGCCGGCCCCGAGGGCGTCCTGCTCTCCCTGACCGGGCTGCCGCCGGCGATCGAGGTGGACACGGCGGCCCGTACGGTACGGGTCGGGGGCGGGGTCAGATACGCGGAGCTGGCCCGCGCGGTGCACGCCCACGGTCTCGCCCTGCACAACATGGCCTCCCTCCCGCACATCTCCGTGGCGGGCTCGGTGGCCACCGGCACCCATGGTTCGGGGGACGGGAACGGTCCGCTCGCGGCGGCCGTGCGCGAGGTCGAGCTGGTCACGGCGGACGGTACGACGCTGACGCTCGCGCGCGGTGACGACCGCTTCGGCGGGGCGGTCACCTCGCTCGGCGCCCTCGGCGTGGTCACCGCGCTCACCCTCGATCTGGAGCCGGCCTTCGAGGTGAGTCAGCATGTCTTCGGTGAACTCCCCCTGGCAGGGCTGGACTTCGACACTGTGTCGGCGTCGGCGTACAGCGTGAGTCTCTTCACCCGCTGGCAGCACTCCGGCTTCGACCAGGTGTGGGTCAAGCGGCGCCTGGACCGGTCCACGGCGGACTTCCCATGGGCCGCGCCCGCGACCGAGGCGATGCATCCGGTGCCGGGGATGCCGGCGGTGAACTGCACCGAGCAGTTCGGGGTGCCCGGTGCGTGGCACGAGCGGCTGCCGCACTTCCGGGCCGAGTTCACGCCGAGCAGCGGGGACGAGCTGCAGTCGGAGTATCTGCTGCCGCGTACGTTCGCCGTGGAGGCGTTGCAGGCGCTCGACGGGATCCGGCACGTCGTCGCGCCGGTGCTGCAGGTCTGCGAGGTCCGGACGATGGCCGCCGACGAGCAGTGGATCGGTCCCGCCCAGGGGCGGGACACGGTCGCGCTGCACTTCACGTGGATCGCGGACGCGGCGCCCGTGCTGCCGGTGGTGCGGCGGGTGGAGGAGGTGCTCGCGCCGTTCGACGCGCGACCGCACTGGGGGAAGGTGTTCACGGTTCCGGCGGCCGAACTGAGGCGGCTGTACCCCCGGCTGGGTGACTTCCGGAGGGTGGCCGACGGGCTGGACCCGGCGGGCAAGTTCCGCAACACCTTCGTACGGGACGTTCTCGGCGCATGAGACCGGTCGGCTCGCGCGGCCCTCACCAGGTGACTCGCCGCGCGGTCGGTCTCCGGCCACGGTGCGGGGCCGCTCGGGGAGACTTCGTAAACCCCCTTTCCTAACCCCTTGTCGAAAGCCCATCCGCGCCATAGCCTGGCGCGGCGCCGGGGCAACAGGCCTCGTCCTGGCCTGGAGGGATCGAGGGGATCATGTCGTCGGTGAAGCGCACCTCACGCGACATTCGCACCGCGAACCGTTACGAGGTGCTGCGCCAGATCATCGCCAAGTCTCCCACCTCCCGGCAGGAGCTGGCGGCGGCCACCGGGCTGAGCCTGGCCACGGTCGCCACGCTCGTCGGTGAGCTGCTCGACCTCCGCATGATCACCGAGGTCGGGTTCGAGGACTCGGCCGGGGGCCGTCCCCGTGGACTGGTGGCGGTCAACGCGTCGGGGGGCGCGTTGATCGGCGTCGACATCGCGGAGACGTACGTCCATGTCGAGCTGTTCGACCTGGCCCTGAACGTCCTGGCGCGTGCCGAGGAGGACGTGCGCGCAGGTGAGAGCCTGCCCGAGCAGATGGTGGGCCATGTGGCCGCCGCCGTCGGTTCGGTGGTCGCGCAGGCCGGTATCGAGGGTGCCCGGGTGCTCGGCGTCGGGGTAAGCGTGCCGGGGCAGGTGGACCGCGCCACCGGCATCTCGGAGTACGCGCCCAACTGGGACTGGCACGACGTGCCGCTGCTGGACCTGCTGACCGAGCACATCGCCTATCCCCTGTACCTGGACAACCCGCTGCGCGCCGTCGCGGTGGCCGAGCTGTGGTTCGGGGCCGCGCGCGGGCGCGGGGACGCCGTGATCGTCAACCTCGGGACCGGTGTGGGCGCCGGGCTCGTCCTGGGCGGCGGGCTGCACCGGGGGGTGAGCAACAGCGCCGGGGAGTGGGGCCACACGACGATCGTGCTGGACGGCCGGCTGTGCCACTGCGGCAACAACGGGTGCGTGGAGACGTATGTGGGCGCCCCCGGGATCATGCTGAACCTCCGGGAGCTGAGCCCGCGCAGCACGCTCCTCCATCCCGAGGACCAGACGGCCACCATCGCGGCGCTCGCGCAGGGCGTGGCCCGGCAGGACCCGGTGGCGGTCAAGGTGGTGCGGGACACCGCCCGATATCTGGGTGCGGGGATCGCCGACCTGGTCAATCTGTTCAATCCCGAGGTGGTCGTGCTCAGCAGCTGGGTCGCGGCCGCCCTGGGCGAGCCCCTGGTCGCGGAGGTGCGCGAGGCCGTCGCCCGGCACGCGCTGCCGCGTCCGATGGCCGCCACCGAGATCGTCCTGTCCCTGATCCCGACGGACCCGGCGTGCCTGGGCGCGGCGACGTTCGCGCTCGAAGGGGCGCTCCAGTCGGTCGGGCAGAAGCCGGGCACACGCGCCGCCCCGGCGACGAGCAAGCCGGTCATGCGACGCCGAGAACGCGCTGAAGAGCGCGAACGTCTCCAGCGACACCCCTGAGCCGAGGGCCGCCGGACCCTGACCCGGCGGCCCTCACCCCCTCGCCAACCCCTTTGCACCGCACGGACGTTCGGAACACCGAACCGAATACAACGCTTCGAACAGACTTCGTCCAACCCCTTGCCGAAGCCTTAGCCGAAGGTTAACGTCCCGCACCGCAAGCCTCTTTGAGCCACTGCGCCAACCGGCACTGAGCCGCCGAGCCATCAGGCACAGAGCCACAGCCGTACTCGAGACAAGGACGTCAGCATGTCGGCATTGAGCAACAGCAACTTCGACCGTCGCTCCGTACTGCGGGCCGCCATGGGCCTGGCCGCCGCCGGCGGACTGGCCGCGTGCGGCGGCAACACCGGCAGAAGCAGCGGCGGGGGCGCCGGTCTCACGCAGTACTTCCACGCGTACGGCGAGGCCGGGACCGAGCAGGCCATCAAGAAGTACGCGAAGGCCTACAAGGGCTCCAACGTCACCACGCAGTGGATCACCGGCTCCAACTTCGAGAGCAAGCTGTTCGCCTCGCTGCTCACGGACAAGGCTCCCGACTGCTTCGAGTTCCACCCGCAGCTGCAGATGATCGAGAGCGGCCAGGTCGCGGACCTGAGCGACCTGATCAACCCGGTCAAGGACGACTTCAACCCGGCCGACATCGCGTCCCACACGGTGGACGGGAAGATATACGGCATCCGGATGATCGACGACCCGCAGTTCTTCTTCTACCGCAAGTCGATGTTCGAGAAGGCCGGCGTCGAGGTCCCGCAGACGCTGGAGGAACTGGTCGAGGCCGCCGCCAAGCTGACCACGGACAAGGTCAAGGGCGCCTACCTCGGCAACACCCTGCACTCGATCATCAGCCCGCTGATCTGGTCGGCCGGCGCGCAGCACCTCGACGACAAGAACCAGATCGCCTACCACACGGACGCGGTGGTCGACGGCCTGAAGCAGCTGCGCAAGCTGTTCACCAGCGGGGATCTGCTGCTCGACGCCCCGACCGACTTCTGGGACCCGTCCGCGCTCAACCAGGGCCTGACCGCCATGCAGTGGTGCGGCATGTGGGCGATGCCGCAGATGCAGGAGGCGCTCGGCGACGACCTCGGCATCTTCCCGTTCCCGAAGGTCGGCGACGCGGGCAAGCTCTCGGTCTACAACGGCGGCTGGTCGATGTTCGTCAACGCCAAGAGCAAGAACCTCGAAGCCACCAAGGAATACGTGAAGTGGCTGTGGATCGACCAGAAGGAGTACCAGGAGGACTGGGCGCTCTCCTACGGCTTCCACATCCCGCCGCGCACCTCGATCGCGGAATCCGCCGACAAGCTGAAGTCGGGTCTGCCCGCCGAGGGCGTCAAGCTCTTCAACGAGTACGGCAACTTCGACAACATCGGCTGGACCCAGGCGAGCATCACCGCCCTGGAGGACGTCCTCGCCAACTCCGTGCGCAAGGGCGGTGACCCGGACGCGGAGCTCACCAAGGCCGACGCGAAGGTCAACAAGGAGCTGAAGAAGCTCTTCGGATAGACCGGCGGACAGGTACTCACGACATGTCGACCATCACCAAGGACGGCGTCTCCAGCCCCGCCCCGGCCAAGGCCTCACCGGCCAAGCCGCGGCGGGGGCTGCGGGGCTCCCCCACCTTCAACTTCTGGCTCTTCACCGGGCCGTTCCTGATCGGCCTGGCGGTCTTCGTCTATCTGCCGATCCTGTGGAGCCTGTATCTGTCGTTCTTCGAGGCCCGTTTCACGGTCACCCCGAGCACGTTCGTCGGCCTCGACAACTATGTGACGATGCTGACCGACAAGGACTTCATGGGGTCCCTCGTCACCTTCACGATCTTCGCCGCGTTCATCGTGCCGACCACCTGGGCGGCCTCGCTGGGGCTGGCGCTGATGGTGAACCGGCTGCGGTTCATGCGGGCGTTCTTCCGGTCGGTGTTCTTCCTGCCGACGGCGGTCAGCTATGTCGCCGCCTCGCTGGTCTGGAAGATGTCCATCTTCAACGGTGTCCGCTTCGGTCTCGCGAACACCTTCCTGGGCCTCTTCGGCATCGACAACACCGCGTGGCTGGCCAGCCCCGACCCGCCGTGGTACTGGCTGGTCATCCTGAGCGTACGGCTGTGGCTCCAGGCCGGCTTCTACATGATCCTCTTCATCGCGGCCCTGCAGAACATTCCGCAGGAGCTGTACGAGGCCGCCTCCATCGACGGCGCGAAGCCCGGCTGGCAGACCTTCTGGCACATCACCCTGCCGCAGCTGCGGGCGACCTCCACCGCCGTGATCCTGCTGCTGCTCGTGGCGGCGTACCAGGCGTTCGACGAGTTCTTCAACCTGTTGTCGAAGACCACCTGGGGCAGACCGCCCCTGGTCGAGCTGTACTACAAGGCGCTCGGTGAGAGCCAGGACTACGGCGCGGGCAGCGCGGGTGCGCTGATCCTCACCGTACTGATCTGCCTCGTGACCCTGCTCCAGGGCAAGTTCCTGGGATTCGGAAGGGGTGAGGAGTCCAAGTGACCACCACCACGACACCGCCGGCGGACCGAGCGGACCGGGTGGACGTCTCGGCCAAGCCGCGTCGCGTCCGGACCGGCAGTGTGATCGGCTCGACCGGTCTTTACATCGCCACCGGCTTCGCCGCGCTCCTCTTCCTGATCCCGTTCTATCTGATCGTCCGCAACGCGCTGATGACGGACCCGGAGATCACGGGCGAGGAATGGAAGTGGTTCCCCACCGACATCCAGTGGGGCAACTTCAGCGAGCCGTTCGACGACCCGTCGGTCGACTTCGCGCGCTCGCTGTGGAACTCGGCGGTCATCGGCGTCCTGCACACCGTGGGCACCCTGCTGGTCTGCTCGCTGGCCGGCTACGGCCTGGCACGCATCCCGTACAAGCACGCCAACAAGGTCTTCTACGCCGTCCTCGGCACCCTGATGGTCCCGACCGCCGTGACGTTCGTGCCCAGCTTCGTGCTGGTGTCGTCCCTCGGCTGGATCGACACCTACCGGGGTCTCATCATTCCGGGCCTCTTCAGTGGTTTCACGTGCTTCCTGTTCCGGCAGTACTTCCTGGGGTTCCCCAAGGAGCTGGAGGAGGCGGCGCGCGTGGACGGGCTCGGTTACATGGGCGCGTACTGGCGGGTCGTCGTACCCAACTCGCTGAACTTCTTCGCCGCGATGGCGACGATCACGTTCATCAGCGGGTGGAACTCCTTCCTGTGGCCCCTGGTCATCGGCCAGGACCCGAGCGCGTGGACCGTCCAGGTCGCGCTCTCGAACTACATGACCGGCCAGACCGTCAACTTCCATCTGATCTTCATGGCCACGGCCATTTCCATCCTGCCCCTGGTGTTCGTCTTCCTCTTCCTCCAGCGCTGGCTGGTGCAGGGCATCGCGCAGACTGGCATCAAGGGTTAGGACCAAGCGAGGAGACCGATGTCCATCCGCACCACCACATCGTCCGTCGACTACGTCGAGGACGTGTCACCCGGCCGGGGGGCACTTCCGCCCCGCGCCTGGTACGCGTCCTCCGACGCCCAGTCCCTGTCGCTGAACGGGAGCTGGCGCTTCCGGCTCTCCGCGACCGCCGACGCCGAGGACGACTCGTTCGCGGCGCAGGGGTACGACGCCGGGGGCTGGGCCGAGGTGGCCGTCCCCGGCCACTGGGTGCTGCAGGGCGACGGGGCCTTCGGGGCGCCGATCTACACCAACCACCTGTACCCCTTCCCGGTGGACCCGCCGAGGGTGCCGACGGAGAACCCGACCGGCGACCATCTGCGGTCCTTCGACCTGCCGGAGGGGTGGCCCGCTCTTTCCGAGGGCGGGGCGGTGCTGCGCTTCGACGGTGTGGAGTCCTGCGCCCGGGTGTGGCTGAACGGTACGGACATCGGTGAGTTCAAGGGTTCCCGGCTGCCGCACGAGTTCGCGGTCGGGCACCTGCTCAAGCCGGCGGGGAACGTCCTCGCCGTCCGGGTCCACCAGTGGTCGGCGGGCTCCTATCTGGAGGACCAGGACCAGTGGTGGCTGCCCGGCATCTTCCGGGACGTCACCTTGCTGCACCGCCCGGCGGGCAGCGCCCTCGACTTCTTCGTGCACGCCTCGTACGACCACGTGGGCGGCATCGGGACCCTCCGTGTCGACTCCGACGTCGACGGCCGGGTCCTCGTGCCCGCCCTCGACATCGATGTCGCGACCGGTGAGTCCGTGACCGTGCCGGTCGAGCCGTGGACGGCCGAGACGCCCAGGCTCTACGACGGTGAACTGGTCACCGAGGGCGAGCGCGTCCCGCTGCGGATCGGCTTCCGCACGGTCGTCCTGGAGGACGGCCTGCTCAAGGTCAACGGCAGGGCGATCCTCTTCAAGGGCGTCAACCGGCACGAGTGGCACCCGCAGAAGGGCCGCGCCCTCGACCTGGAGACCATGCGCGAGGACGTGCTGCTGATGAAGCGGCACAACCTCAACGCGGTCCGCACCTCGCACTACCCGCCGCACCCGGCCTTCCTCGACCTCTGCGACGAGTACGGCCTCTGGGTGATCGACGAGTGCGACCTGGAGACCCACGGCTTCACCGAGCAGAACTGGCGGGACAACCCCGTCGACGACGACCGCTGGACCCCGGCCCTCCTGGACCGCGCGGCCCGTATGGTCGAGCGCGACAAGAACCACCCCTCGGTGGTCATCTGGTCCCTCGGCAACGAGGCCGGCACCGGCCGCGGCCTCACCGCCATGGCCGAGTGGATCCACGGCCGCGACGGCTCGCGCCTCGTGCACTACGAGGGCGACTGGGACTGCCGCGACACCGACATCTACTCCCGGATGTACGCCGACCACGCCGAGACCGAGCGCATCGGCCAGGGCCTGGACGGCGGCACCCACAAGCGCCGCGGGCTCCCCTTCATCCAGTGCGAGTACGGCCACGCCATGGGCAACGGCCCCGGCGGCCTCGCCGACTACCAGCGCATCTTCGAGGCCCACGACCGCATCCAGGGCGGCTTCATCTGGGAGTGGATCGACCACGGCGTCAAGCACCCGGCGCTGGGCTACGCCTACGGCGGCGACTTCGGCGAGGAGCTGCACGACGGCAACTTCGTCTGCGACGGCCTGATCTTCCCGGACCGGACGCCGTCCCCCGGCCTGATCGAGTTCAAGAAGGTCATCGAGCCGGTCCGCATCGAGGGCGACGGCTCGGCCGGGACGGTCCGCGTGCGCAACGCCTTCGACTTCGCGGACCTGTCCTCGCTGGCCTTCGAGTGGTCGTACCAGGTCGACGGCAAGACGGTGGAGGCGGGCACCCTCTCGGTGCCCGCCCTGAAGCCCGGCGAGTCGGCCGAGGTGAAGCTGCCGCAGCCGCCGTCCGGCGGACCGGCCGGCGAGGGGCTGTGGACCGTACATGCGCTGCTGGCCGAGGACACGGCCTGGGGCAAGAAGGATCACCAGGTCGCGTGGGCCCAACTGCCGGTAGTGGAGCGGCCGTTGCCCACGGTGGCGCCGGGTGACGGTCCCACGGCGAGCGAGAAGCTGATCTACCTCGGTCCGGCCTCGTTCGACGTCCGCACCGGCGCGCTGAAGACCATCGGCGGCCTCGATGTGACCGGGCTGCGCCTGGACGTGTGGCGGGCGCCGACCGACAACGACAGCGGGGCACCCTGGCAGCCGGACCTGCGGTACGGCGAGCTGTGGCGCAAGTTCGGCTTCCACCGCATGCAACACCGCCTGGACGCGGTGGAGTTGGGGGAGGACGCGCTGACCGTACGGACCCGGGTGGCGCCGGCCGCCTGGGAGATCGGCCTGCGCACGACGTACCGGTGGACCGCCGACGACACCCGGCTCAAGCTGACCGTGTCGGTGGACCCGGAGGGCGACTGGACCGTTCCACTCCCGAGGCTCGGCATCCGCTTCGGGCTGTCGTCGGCGGACGCGGTGAAGTGGTACGGCGGCGGCCCGGGCGAGGGCTACCCCGACACCAAGTCGGCGTCCATGCTGGGCCGTTGGCACTCCACGGTCGACGAGCTCCAGACCCCGTACGTCCGCCCGCAGGAGAACGGCGCCCGTCCCGACGTCCGCTGGGCGGAGCTGGGCGGACTGCGCGTCGACGGCGACCCGGAGTTCTGGTTCACGGCCCGCCGGTGGACGACGGAGCAGTTGGACGCCGCCGAGCACCTGACCGACCTCCGGGCCGGCGAGACGGTCTGGGTCAACCTCGACCACGGCCAGATGGGCATCGGCTCCCAGTCCTGCGGACCGGGCGCACTGCCGGAGTACCACCTACTGGCGGGGCCGACGGAGTTCTCGTTCGTGTTCTCGGAGATCCGCTGATCTGACGGGCGCGCGAAGGGTGCCGTGAGGCAC
>NZ_JBHVDX010000135.1:0-27476 GCF_042802555.1 Streptomyces sp. NPDC057474
GAGAGCTACCTCGCCGGCCTCCACCTCCGTGCCTCGATGATCTGGATCAACGACCTCCTGAAGGCCAGCTGATCACAACGTCACACAGGCCCTAGCAGAGCGGCGATCTCGCGAACCAGGTCGTCGACGCTCCCTCCGCGCAGAACCAGGTCGGTGAGCCGGTCGTGGGCGTCGGTGGCGCGGCGGAGGGCTGCGCTGTGGGCACGGGCGGTTTCGTTTGCTGTGTTGAGGTCTACGAGGGCGGAACGGGTTTCCTCCAGCAGGCGCGCACTGTCGATGGCGACGGCGGCGTGGTCGGCGAGCGAGGTGAGCAGTGCGATGGCGTCCGGGGGAAAGTCGCGGGTGGTGCGGTCCGCGGCGAAGAGCACGCCGATCACGCGTTTCCCGACGCGCAGAGGGACCCCGAGGATGCCGCGCAGTCCTTCCTCCAGTACTGCTTCATCGATGGGGCGGGTGTGTTTGAAGCGGGGGTCCGTGCTGTAGTCGGCGCTGGCGTAGGGGCGGGCCGTCTGGGCGACCAGTCCGCCGAGGCCCTCACCCATGCCGAGGCGCAGTTGCTGGAAGCGGGCGGAGACCGAGCCATCGGTGACACGCATGAAGGTGTCTTTGGCGACTGGTTCGTTGAGGGACAGATAGGCGACATCGGTGCCCAGCAGAGTCCTGGCACGGTGGACGATGGCGCGGAGGACAGCGTCCAGATCGCGCAGTGCCGCGAGGTCGCCGGCGGTGTCGAAGAGTGCGGCCAGTTCGGCCTCGCGTTTGCGGTGCTGATCGAGGGTTCGCCGGATCTCCAGCGCAGTCTGTGTGGCTTCCTCCAGGAGGGACCGCTCCTCGGGTAAGAGCTGTTCGGTGGACGCGTCGGCCGACGGGCGGGTGAACTGCTCGGCGGGTGCTCCGGAGGCCAGCAGGGTGAGCAGCTCTCTGAGGGCCACCATCGCGCTGTGTGCCGCTGCGCGGTACGTGCGGTCGTTCACGCTGGCCATGATGCGCTCCTTCTGTCCGGGTGCGACGGGTCCGGACGCGTCCGGGATGCGTTCTGCTGGGCGGTGTGGATGCGACTCACCGCGTTTCGCCGGATGCCCGCCGCATCCCTTCCTTGGTGCGGCGGGCAGGGGTACGTCAGCTCATGCCGAGTCCGTTCCGGCGGCCGACGGCTCCGGCCGGCGCGTCGCGTCCGGGGAGTCGGCCGCCGTGGCGAGGGTGAGGTCCCGGCCTCGGGTTTCCCTGGCGAGCACAACGGTAATGGTGGTGACTACCGCGGCCAGGCAGAGGTAGACGGCTACGGGGGTGGCGGAATCGTACTCCTTGAGGAGTTCGACCGCGATGATGGGTGCCAGTGCGCCGGCCACGATGGACGCGAGCTGAGAGCCCATCGACGCGCCGGAGTAGCGGACCTTGGTGTCGAACAGCTCCGAGATGAAGGCGGCCTGCGGACCGTACATGGCACCGTGCAGAAGCAGGCCGATCGTCACCGCGAGGGTGATCACGGCGAACGACTTGGAATCGAGCAGGGCAAAGAAGGCGAAGGCCCACAGTGCCATGCCGGCCGAGCCGATCAGAGTGACAGGCCTGCGGCCGATGCGGTCCGAGAGCGCGCCCCACAGGGGGATGGTGACGAAGTGGACGGCCGAGGCGATCAGTACGGCGTTCAGTGCGGTGCTCTTGGGCAGCCCGAGGTGGGCGGTGACGTAGACGAGGAGGAAGGCGGTGAGGACGTAGTAGGAGATGTTCTCGCCGAACCGGGTGCCGATGGCGGTGAGGACCTCCTTCCAGCTGCGGCGGAACACCTGGATCACCGGGGCCTCCTCCTTGATGCCGTGGGCGGCGTCGGCCTGGGCCTTGGCCTGGGCGGCGAGGAAGACGGGGGACTCGGAGACGGAGACGCGGATCCACAGGCCGAGGAGGACCAGGATGCCGGAGAGCAGGAAGGGGATGCGCCAGCCCCAGGAGATGAAGGCTTCTTCCGACTGGACCGCGGCGAGCAGCGCGAGGACACCGGTGGCCAGGAGGTTGCCGCCCGGGGCTCCTGCCTGCGGCCAGGAGGCCCAGAAGCCGCGCTGCTTGTCGCCGCCGTGCTCGGAGACGATGAGCACCGCGCCGCCCCATTCGCCGCCCAGTGCGAAGCCCTGGATGAGGCGGAGCACGGTGAGCAGGATCGGCGCGCCCACGCCGAGTGTTTCGTAGGTGGGCAGCAGGCCCATGGCGAAGGTGGCCCCGCCCATCATGAGCAGGCTGATGACGAGCAGCTTCTTGCGGCCGATCTTGTCGCCGAAGTGCCCGAAGACCACGCCGCCCAGGGGCCTGGCAGCGAATCCGATCGCGTAGGTGATGAAGGCGATCAGGGTGCCTGCGAGCGGGTCGGCGGTGGGGAAGAAGAGCGTGTTGAACACCAGCGCGGCGGCGGAGCCGTAGAGGAAGAAGTCGTACCACTCGATGGTGGTGCCGATCAGGCTCGCGCTGACGATGCGGGCGATCCCGGTGGAGCGGCCTGGGGCGGCCGGACCGGTGGCCGGAGTGTCGGTCATGTGTCACCAGTTTCGTGTGCGGGGAGGGTGTGGTTTGCGCGGGATCGAGCGGTGGCGCAGGGGTCAGTTCGCTCCCCAGCCGCCGTCCAGGGGCAGTGAGGCTCCGGTGATGTAGCTTGTGTGCGCTCCGCACAGCCACAGGGCGGCGGCGGCGACCTCTTCGGCCTCCAAGAGTCGTTTGACCGGGGCGCGTGAGAGCAGGACGTCGGAGAGGACGTCGCCGGCGCTGATCCCGTGGGCCGCGGCCTGGTCGTGGATCTGGCCCTCGACCAGAGGGGTGCGGACATAGCCGGGGTTCACGCAGTTGCTGGTCACGCCGTGCGCCGCGCCCTCGATGGCGGTGACTTTGCTCAGGCCCTCCAGGGCGTGCTTGGCCGTGACATAGGCGGACTTGTAGGCGCTGGCGCGCAGGCCGTGGACGCTGGAAATGTTGATCACCCGCCCCCACCCGGCGGCGTACATGTGGGGCAGCACGCGGCGGATCAGTAGGAACGGGGCTGTGACCATCACCTGCTGCATGAGCGCGAAGCGCTCCAGCGGGAACTCGGGAAGCGGAGCGACGTGCTGTAGCCCGGCGCTGTTGACGAGGATGTCGATCTCCGAGGGCAGCGTGTCGATCATGCTCGGGTGAGCCAGGTCGGCGATGTGTGCCTTTCCTCCGATGGCGTCGGCGACCGCGGTGGCCTTCTCGGCGTCCAGGTCGACCACGTGGACCCTGGCGCCGGCCAGGGCCAGAGCGGCAGCGCACGCCTGACCGATGCCGCTGCCGCCGCCGGTCACCAGTGCGGCGCGGCCGGACAGGTCCACGCCGCATGCGGCCGGTGGGGACGAGGCGGGCGGCGTCGAGGGGTCCGGGGAGGTGAATTCGCTGGTCATGGCCGGAAACAGTAGGGTCGCCGCGCCAGCCCTCCTATGGAGACGACCGCCACAATGGCCTGGCAGAGGGTGGCGGACTCACCTACGTGTGTGCCTGGGGTGGGAGGTTTGTCCGTTCCGGTCGGCGTCCCTGGGACCGTCAGTGGCCGCGAGGGCTCTCGCGCGGCAGGCCCTGGCCCGTCAGCACCGAGGGGACAGCGGGGCAGGAGCGTGGCCGGACCGGCCGTGGGCGGGCGGGGCACGGTGCGACCGGCCGGTGGGAGGTGGGAGTGGGCCACGGCCACTCCTCCAGGGTGTGGCGCAGCGCGGGCGGCAGGAACGTGAACAGGTTCGGCCCGTCGGCGAGTACCGCCCAGTCCACGCCACCGTCGAACAGCTCGGGATGGTTCTCCAACGCCAGCGCACCAGGTAGCCACTGTCAGACATGCCGGTCGCCAGGCACCGGGCGGGCGGTGGTAGCGCTGGGCGACGAGACCAGCGGTCCGGTCAACTCCTACCGGTTCAGCTGGTCCGCTACTTCTCGGGTGCGCCCCTCTCGTCGGCTGACACCACGGCGCGGCATGTGGCCCGAGCACATCCAGAGTCCCACGGTGTGTCGCAGGAAGACTGCCTCACCGGCGCCCGCAGCCGTCACTTCCGCACGCGCCCAGGAGCCTGAGCTGCGCAATCCCCTATACCTGTGCCTTTCGTTGTGTGGGTGTTCTCCATGGTGAGGGACGACCGCCCTTCCTATCGTCGATGCCAGTCGGTCGAGCGGGCACCAACCGGCCCCGGCGGTCAAGGCAGTCAAGCCCCCAGCCGCTGGTGAGGAAGGCGGTTGGTGCCCCCAATGGAGAGGGAGCGAATGGGTCTGGACAAGACGGTCGTGGACGCGGCCGAGGCGGTGGCGGACATTCCCGACGGGGCGTCACTCGCCGTCGGCGGATTCGGGCTGTGCGGCATACCCAGCGCACTGATCAAGGCGCTGCTGCACAGGGAGACCTCGGGGCTGAAGGTCGTCTCCAACAACTGCGGTGTGGACGACTGGGGACTGGGACTGCTCCTGCGCGAGGGCCGGATCACCAGGATGACCAGCTCGTACGTGGGAGAGAACAAGGAGTTCGCCCGCCAGTACCTCGGCGGTGAGCTGGAGGTGGAGCTGGTGCCGCAGGGCACTCTCGCCGAGCGGCTGCGCGCAGGAGGGGCCGGAATCCCCGCCTTCTACACCCCGGCCGGGGCCGGAACCCCGATCGGCGAGGGCGGCCTGCCCTGGCGGTACGGGCCGGACGGGAGCGTCGCGGTGGCCTCACCACCCAAGGAGACCCGTGCCTTCGGCGGGCGCGAGTATCTGCTGGAGCAGGGCATCACCACCGACTTCGCGTTGGTGCGGGCAACGGTTGGCGACCGCCACGGCAACCTGGTCTTTCGTTCCTCGGCCCGCAACTTCAACCCGTTGGCGGCGATGGCCGGCCGTGTCACCATCGCGGAGGTCGAGTACCTGGCGGAACCCGGGGAGCTCGACCCCGACGAGATCCACCTGCCCGGCGTGTTCGTCCAGCGTGTGATCCGGGTCTACCCCGGCGACCCCGCGGCCGAGCGGCGCATCGAACGCCGCACAGTCCGTACCCAGCAGGAAGGCGGTGCCTGACATGGCCCTCACTCGCGAGCAGATGGCTGCCCGGGCCGCCCGGGAACTGGCCGACGGCACGTACGTCAATCTCGGCATCGGCCTGCCCACCCTAATCCCGAACCACCTGCCGCCCGGAGTTGAGGTGGTGCTCCAGTCGGAGAACGGCATCCTCGGTGTAGGGCCCTACCCGACCGAGGACGAGATCGACAGCGACCTGATCAACGCGGGAAAGGAAACCGTGACGACGCTGCCCGGGGCCTCGTTCTTCGACTCCGCGCTGTCGTTCGGCATGATCCGCGGCGGCCACATCGACGCCGCCGTCCTCGGCGCGATGCAGGTGTCGGCCGCAGGCGACCTCGCCAACTGGATGATCCCGGGCAAGATGGTCAAAGGCATGGGCGGCGCCATGGACCTGGTGCACGGAGCCCGCCGGGTCATCGTCCTCATGGAACACACGGCCAAGGACGGCAGCCCCAAGCTGGTGGCGGAATGTACCCTACCGCTCACCGGTCGCGGAGTGGTGCAGCGTGTCATCACCGACCTCGCAGTCCTCGACGTCACCCCTGAGGGATTCCAGCTGGCGGAGCTCACGCCCGGCGTGACGGCCCAGGACGTCAGGGCTGCCACGGCGGCCAAACTGATAGTGCCCGACCGGCTGGCATTTCCGACGCCCGCCTGATCAAGTAGCGCGGGCATGAGCGCATCCGCCGGTTCGGGACTGTCCACGTCACGTCCAAGGCAGTACTTGTCGCCGAGGATCACCGCGTCCGGCACATGGGCGAACGTCATGACGAAGTCGGAGGTGGCGACAACGGCTCGGGCGCTGGTGCGGCCCCCGACTGCAAGGGTGTTCCGGAGCGGCATCTGTCGCTGGTCACCGAGCTGGAGAGACGTGGGATCGAGGCGCACGGCGTGAGCGGGATGAATGTGACGGTGCCGGTGCGAGACGAGTCCGCGGTCGTGAACGGGCTGCGGTCGTACGGGTGGTGGGTTGCCGCGGGTCCAAGTGTGCCGATCACGACTGCCGCGCTGAGCCGATCGACGCGGCGCGGTTGGCCTCGGACCTTGCGACCGTACTGGGCGAGTCCCCGAGGCCGGCTACGGTGGGTGATCAGCCGCTCTCTGGGGGTAGGTTTCAGTGTCGGGGCGCTTCGTTTGCCACAACGTTCGTTCCCGTGTGCCCAAGATCGCCAACAGCGGTACGTCAGCCCACCGCCGACGAGTCGCTTGAAGCCGCCGAGCAGTTGCAACCACCACCCTCGCTCGGTGAGTTCACTGCACGCCGCCCGTATCTCCTCCGCCCGGGCCCCGCCCGGCCGGTGGCCGACGCGGGGGACCGGGCCCGTCCACCGGGTCAGCCGTCGTGACGGCCGGTGCCTGTTCCGGTGAGGACGCGGATTTCGGTTTCCGTGTAGTCCGCCCCGCCTCGCTGGTGGCGGTCGAGTACCGAGCCGGCCCAGGCGAGCAGGAATCCCACGGGAATGGAGATGAGACCGGGGTTTCTCAGGGGGAACACCGCGAAGTCCATGTCAGGCAGTAGTGCCGTCGGGTTTCCCGAGACTGCCGGGGACAGCGTCGTCAGCAGCAGGGCGACAAGCAGGCCGCCGTACATGCTCCAGATGGCTCCCTTGGTTGTGAAGCCCTTCCACCACAGGTTGAACAGCAGCGCGGGCAGGATCGCGGAGGCCGCGATGGCGAAGGCGAGGCTGACGAGGAAGGCGATGTTGAGATGCTGGGCGAGCATCGACAAGGCGATCGCCGCCACACCGATGAACCCGACGCCCAGCCGTGCCACGAGGAGTTCGCTCTTCTCGGATGCTCTGCCCCGCTTGATCGTCGCACCGTAGACGTCGTGGGCCAGGGCCGCAGCCGCGGTGAGCGTGAGAGCGGCGACGACGGCCACGATCGTGACGAACGCGACGCAGGCGACCATGGTGAGCAGGAAGGACCCGCCCAAGCGCTCGGCCAGCAGGAGTACGGCCGTGTTGCCGGAGGCAGCATCCTCCTTGATGGTCCGCGAGCCGATCAGTGCCGCGGAGCCCAGGCCCGTCAGTACCTCGAACAGGGTGAAGACGATGACCAGGCCGGCCGCCCACCCGGCCGACTTGCGGGCTCTGCGTCCACTGGAGACCGTTCCGATACGCATCAGGACGTGCGGCAGGGCGGCCGCTCCCAGCACGAACGCCAGTTGCAGGCTGACCGAGTCGATCTTGCTGGTGCGGTCGTGGAAGCGGATGCCGGGTTCCAGGAAGGAGCCATCGAAGCCGCTCTGAAGGACGGCGGCGTCCAGCAGGCGTGCCGGGCTCCAGCCGAACTCCGACAGAACCGCCAGCACGACGAACAGGCCTGTGGCGAGGAGGACTACAGCTTTGATGCCCTGGACCAGGGTCGCGGCGCGCATGCCGCCGATGACGACGTAGAGGACCATCAGAAGACCGAGGCTGGCGACTACGATCCGCTGGGCACCGTCTCCGTCGATGCCCAGGACTGTCGCCGCGAGCGCTCCGGCACCGACGAGTTGGGCGGTCAGGTACAGCAGGCAGACGACCACGCTCGTGATGCCTGCCGCCAGGTGTGCGGGGCGGGCGTGCAGCCGCAGGGCGAGGGAGTCGCCGATGGTGAACCGTGAGGTGCTGTGGTACGGCTCGGCGACCAGCAGCACCAGTACGGACCAGGCGACCATCGGCGCCAACACGTAGGCGATCCCGTCGTAGCCGGTGAGGGCGATCAGACCGGGATTGCCCAGCATGCCTGCTGCGGACATGTAACTGCCGAAGATGGCCAGCCCGTTGACGACCGACGGCAGCCGTCGCTGACCGAGGTAGAACCCGCTCAGTTCGTCCTTCTCGGGGAGGATCGACCCGATCGAAAGGAGCAGTGTACAGACGACACAGAGGCCGAAGACGGTGAGAAGGGGGAAGGCGCCACCGGAATCGGAGAGTGCGAGGACGGAGCTCACCGGTGGCTCTCCAGGTGCGGGAAGGAAGCACTGTGACGCTTGACCAGGGGCTCCAGAAACCTTCCCGCATACCGTGCGTACCACAGCACCGCCCACCCGGTGAAGCCCACTTGCGCCAGGACCAGGGTGAGCCCGATGTTGAGCGGCCCCGCCCAGGCGACCGCCATCACACCGGGTGCCTCGTTGGCCAGGATGACGCCGGCCATCTGGGCGGCGACGACCGCGGCGGCGACCTGGGCCGGGCGGCGGCGTGCGGCTCGCAGTTCGCGCAGTGCGGTGGTCTGTCTGGGGTCGGGGTGGGATTCCGGGTCCGCTTGATGGGGCGGGGACGGCGTGGGCATGCGCCGGGGCATGTAGGAGGAGGCCGTGACCGGCTCTTCCCAAGCCGCCCACGCCGGAGCCGCGGCGGCGACGGGCCGGCCGTCGTCCAGGGACAGATGCCGGGCCATGTCAAGAGCCCAGGATCTTCGTCTCGCCCGGACACCGTGCTCGGAGGTATCGGCCCCCTGCATGGACTGCCGGTACAGCTCCGAGAGTTCGGCAGGCCGGCCGAAGGCCGCATGGGCGCGGGAGATGGCCCGTCGCAGCTCTATGGCGGAGTAATGGTCTTCGTGGTCGAGAGCACTGAGATAGAGCGCGGCAGCCGTGGGAGGGTCTTGATCAGGAAAGAGATCGCGGGAATCCATAAGTCGTCCTCGATACGAAGTGGCGCGGATGTGGAGAGCACGTCGTACGAAGGCTTGTGGCCGTACGGCTTCTCTCGGCCCGCATAGGAGGGGCCGACGTCAGTGACGAAGACACTCGGCAAGGAACGAGAACGAAACGGGCGGGCATGCCCCGAAGTCATGCATCAGTTCGCCGGCCGAGCCGTCCCGGGCCCTTCCGGCGTCCTTGCTTCATCGGCCCCCACCGTGCCGCAGTGATCGTTGGGCCCACAAGGTCGCGAGCGGCAACGATTCGAGGTACTTGCGTGCATTGCGTTCTGGCGGGCTGGCCGAGGGCGCCGACGCAGCACCCGGCCGGACACTCAGCGTGCAACCTCCTCGACCTTGGAGATCTGAGCGGACAGCAACTCCTCAGGCAGCTCGGGTGTG
The DNA here is from genome assembly GCF_042802555.1 of Streptomyces sp. NPDC057474. Taxonomy (NCBI): domain Bacteria; kingdom Bacillati; phylum Actinomycetota; class Actinomycetes; order Kitasatosporales; family Streptomycetaceae; genus Streptomyces; species Streptomyces sp. NPDC057474. Next base: position 9,064 of record NZ_JBHVDX010000135.1, read on the forward strand.
TAGTGGCCGAAGGCCACTACGGTGGCGCCGCTGCGTACCACCGTGGTCCAAATCGGCGTCGAGCCCGGCGCGGACGTTTCGTACGCCACCGCCTCGTCGCCCGCGTCCGGTGCGGCGGCCGCCGCGACGGCCTGGTACCCGCCGTTCTCGTACCCCGCGCAATTCTTCGCCGCTGTTCTCAGCTCCGCGAGGACGTGCTCGGCACCGGCCTGGTCAAGGGCGAAGAGTTTGATCTCCACACCGATCTGGTCGGCAGCTTGTCCCGATGCCGGAGACCCCACTACAACGCTGTACCGGAACGACTTCGCCTGGGGTTCGAGCTTGCCCACGGACATGTTCAGCAGCGGCTGGCACTTGGCCGGGGATGTCCTCTTCGCAGCGCCCTCGGGAGCGGGCATACCCGCCATCCCCTCAGACATCTGAAACTCGCTCAGATCCGCATCGACCAGGACAGCGGACTGCAACTGAGCGTCGCTCAGAGCCTTGGCCGACGTCTGGGGCTTCTCGCTCTCCGCCGATGCGGAAGTCGACGCGGCCGCCCGGGAGGTCACTTCCCCCGTCGTGTCGCCGGGGTCCTCGGTCCCACCGCCGCACGCGCTCAGCAGCACCGTCATCGAAAGGACCCACACAGCCGCCGCAGCACACCGTACTCGCACCATTCACGCGCTCTCTCCACTTGACCACCCCGGGGGCGTCCGGGGTCCGGTGGCACGCTTCCGCACGCTCGGTCCAAGGGCGTCGGTGAAAGTACGCAATCGCATACGTAACTCGTGATCTAGGGACTCCTTGGACCCGCCCGGATCCGCAGACCGCCTAGCATGGGCCGATGCGCACTCCCACCTCGCTGTTGCGGGCCTTTCGGCCCCAAGTCCAAGAGCGTCTCTACGACTTCTACGAAGAGCTGCGGAGCGCCGACGACCTCTTCTGGGACCGCGCTATGGGCGCCTGGATCGCGACCGGGCACGCAGTGGTCAGCGGCGCCGCAGGCAACCCGGGGCTGTCCTCCGTGCGCTATCCCGACATCGAGGCCGTCCCCGAGGAACTGCGGCCGCTGGCCCGGGTCCTGAGCCGGCAGATGCTTTACAACGACGCCCCCGACCACTCCCGGCTACGGGCCCTGATCAGCAGGGCCTTCACTCCGCGGGCAGTAGAGCCACTCCGCGCCCGGATCTTCGAAGCCGTCGACCGGATCATCACCCATGCGGCGCCGACCGGGCGAATGGACATCGTCGAGGACCTCGCCCGACCCCTGCCTCTCACCATCATCTGCGACCTCCTCGACGTACCGCAGCAGGACCGCCCCGCCCTCGCCTCCTGGTCCGAGCCGATCGCCGAAGCCATAGGCAACTCCCGGCTCGACGCCGACCGCAACCGCGAGGCCTCGCAGAGCATGACGGACATGCTCGCCTACTTCCGCGAGCTCCTCACCGGCCATGACACCCCGCCGGCCCCCCATTCCTTGCGCGCCCTGGTGAGCGCACAGGCCGAGAACGCCGACCAGGATCTCGACGAACTCCTCGCCAACTGTGCCCTGCTCCTGATCGCCGGCCACGAGACCACCACCCACTTCATCGGCAACGCCACACTCGCCCTGCTCCGCCATCCGCACGCGGCCGACCAACTGCGCCGCCGGCCCGAACTGATCCCCGCTGCGGTCGAGGAACTCCTGCGCTACGACGCCCCGGTACAGCTGATGCTGCGCCAGGCGCGGCACGATCTGGATCTGGCGGGCCGCACCATCTCCGAAGGGCAGACGGTGCTCCTGGTGTGCGGCGCCGCCAACCGGGATCCGGCCGTGTTTCCCGATCCCCATGTGCTGGACTTCGAGCGGCCCGGCGGACGGCACATGGCGTTCGGACACGGCCCGCACTTCTGCCTCGGTGCCGCGCTGGCCCGGCTGGAAGGCGCGATCGTCCTGGAAGCACTCCTCACCCGGCTCCCCGGCCTGCGGCTCGACGGCACCGCTCCGCAGTGGCAGCGCAGCCTCAACTTCCGCGGTCTCACCCGCCTGGACGTCGCCTTCACCCCGCCTTCGGACGATCACGACAGCGGTACCCAGGCCATGCCGACCACCGGTTCCCCGTACGGCGTCGGCTCCGCGACGCATGCCGGCGCATGCCCCGCCCGGACCGGGCCCGGCGGTGTCGCGGGTGCCTGACCGCGGCCCAGCGCGCCGCCCATGTCGCGGTGTGGGCCGGCATCACCGAGGGCCCGCAGCTAGCCGGGCCCGCAACACCCAGTCGCAGCGCGGCGCTTTCGCCGAAGGTACCGCCGCCTTGGCCGTGGTCTTCGCCGCGCGAGACCGGCCGCTTCGGTGCGAGGTTCGCCGACGCGAGCGCGGTCGTCGCGCGTAGGAGCTGATCGTGCTCGTCGGGCGGCAATGGCGGCTCGATGCAGATCGCTTCGACCCGCCAGCGTGGATCGGTCCGCGCTTGGCCGGCCGGGTACGTACGCGCGCAGGATCGCGCCGCGGATCTCGTCGTCGAGACCGTTGATCTCGACGAGAGGCCGCCCGAGCGAGTCGTAGATTGCCCGGATCTCGGGGAGGTTGTCACTGAGGCGATACGGCGCGCACGCGGCCCACAGTTTCGCATCGGTTGTCGGTGCTCGTTCGAGATACGTACGGAGTCCTGCCTCGTGGTCGACGAGTGAAGCGCGCGGCGATGCAACCACGGATCGTTCGCATGCGTCGCCAACGCATGCGGCCGTACGATCGCCGAGCGCGCCGCAGCATTTCAGGATCGCCTCAGGCATCCTGTACCACTTCTCGGTCTTTCGATCCGTGAGCCTCCGTCAACTTGAATTCGCAGGTCAAGGGCTGGTGTGATCGGTTCTCGGGGTGCTCACGCTTGTCGTGGGTGGGAGTCCGCGCAGAAGATCATCCGTCAGCGGTTGACTTCGAGGTTCGTCAGGACGAACAGAGCGCGCAGGAGTTGGGTGGCGCGGGCGGGATCGGAACGGAGCTTGGTGAGGATCCGCCAGTTCTTGAGGTGGGCGAAGCCGTGCTCGACCGGTGCCCGTCCGACGGCGAGGACGCGGTTGGCTTCCTTCTGGCCGGGTGTGAGCTTGTGGGTGCGGCTGGCGTGGAGGCCGGTGACGATCACGGGGTCGAGTACGTCGTTGTCCAGGCCGCGGAATCCGAGTTCCGCGAGGGCGCCGAGGGCCGGGGGCGCGCAGGTGGGCCAGGATGTGGTCGTGGCGGGCGGCGGTGATGTCGTGGGTGCGGACGGGCGGGGCGGCTGATATCCAGAGCAGGCGTCCTTTCTCGTCGGTGAGGGCGAGGAAGTGCAGGCCGTGATGGTGGTGTTTGCCGGAGTAGTTCCGCCGGTTGGCCTTGCCGGTGCGGCGCTGGGTGGGGATGAGGGTGCCGTCGATCAGGACCACCTCCCCGCACTGCTTGGCGACCTTCTTCAGGACGCGGTCCAGGCGCGGTGCCTGCGCGGTGAGCAGGGCGATCAGCTCGTCGCGCCATCGGCGGACGGTGGACGTCGGAGACGTTGTTGCCGCCGGCCATGTCGGTCAGGCGCTGATCGTGCCGCAGCACGGCCAGGACGATCACCGCGATCCGGCCGGGCGGCAGGACCCGTCACCTGGACCGTATCGCCTTCAGATGGCGACGCAGCAGATCGGCGAGGTGATTGACGGTCCGCGTGGACAGCGGCAGACGGCACTGGTAGACAAGCGGGCAGGTACCCTCGGCGCGTTCTTTGGTTTTCGTCACACAATTCCAACGGCCGCCGGGGACACCGTGGTTACGCCCGTGGCGCAGCACTCCGGGCGATGGCGTCCCGGTCACAAACGGGTGGTGAAGCGGCCGTCGGGCAGTTTCCGCAGCCAGCCGCGATCAACGAGTCTGACCAGCCTCCCCCGCAGCGGCTCCAGCCTGGCCCGCACGGTGACGTCGACTCCCAGTATCTCGCCAACCCGGCGGGCCATGACGGGTCCGGCGGCCTGCCGCACGGCAGTCAGGATGCGCTGGTAGTCCGGCGGGAGCATGGCCTCCTCCACATCCGGCGTGCGGTGCGGGATCAGCATCACCGCCCGGCCGCCCACCTGACCGGCCGTCCACCTGCCCGGGCGCTGGCGCGGCCGAGGCGCGTTCGTCGGCGAGCTGCTCGCTCACCCGGTCAAGGGCACGTTCGGCATCGGATCGTAGAAGGCCGTCCGACTGCCACGGGACGGAATCAGCGAACCGACTGCGGCCGTTACCCACGCGCTCACTGCACTGAGCGTTCCAATGCAGCCCGATGATCGGAAACCCATTGATAGGCCGTCTGAACTTGCCTCACCGCCCCTGCGTCACGGAGCCGGGCCATGGCGACGTCACCCGCATCGGCCTGGGTCTTGATGCCCCGCCAGCACCGGTCCTGCCACCACAAGATCGTGAACACGAGACGTTGCCGGTCGGACAACTCGTAGCTGTCAACGATCAGCCTCATGCGCCGGGCTGCCTCCTCGACATCGGTGACCGAAGGGCCCAGATCGAGGTACTGCCAGCAGACATGTGCGATGTCGTGGATCCGCGCGCCAGGCGCAGCAAGGTCCCAGTCGATGAATGCCGTCGGGCGAAGCTCGCCGCTGGACAGGCGATAGACGGTGTTCTTGGGCGACAGGTCGTTGTGACACACGACCTCTTGGTCTCCGGCCGGCGGGGTGCCGGCCGTCAGGTCGTGGAACTCACGCACGAGCCGGGCGACCGTCACCAGACTCTCGTCCGATGACACAGCGGCGGGTTGTTGCGGCTCCCATGCCACATGGCCATCGAGGTAACTGAGGACTTCACGGCCGTCGTCGTCCACACCGAGATACCGCGGAGCACCACTCCAGCCACTGGCTTCAAGCAACCTCAGCAGATCACCCACGAACTTCGTGCGAGCCGAGGCTGGACGGCGCACCGTCTCCCCGACCCGAACAACTGCATTGACAAAGCCTCCGGGCAAAAACGACTCAGGCATCCGTCCACCCTGCCCGATCACTACCTCCAACGCTCAATAACTTGTCCTGACGCTGATCCGCCCCGCGACAATTCCGCCAGATGATCTACTCCGCAGACAGCCGCCGACGACCAGCGTGAGCATCCCGAGAACCGGTCACACCAGCCCTTTGACCTGCGACTTCAAGTTGGCGGAGGCTCCGTGTGCCGCAGCCAAGGCAAGAGCTCCTCTCGGTCCCCGAGGATGTCGAGCAGCGCGATGCGCACCCCGGCCACGCATCGGGGTCGCGGATGCGTGCCATCAACTCGGGCACGCGCGCCGCCGGAACGCGGCCGTCGAGCCCGACCACACAAGGTTTGCGACGCCACCACGGGTGCGCCGAATCCATCACAATCGCGTAATTCTACCGAAGCCTTCAGGGATGGGTTCTGGGAGCGTGAGCGCCTGTGCGCTCCGCCCAGGAGCCTTTCCGTTTGCCTGGGCGGTGCTCACAGCTGCAGGTGTTCGGCAGCGGTCGCACTGGCGCTGTCCCTCGCAGCGTGCGGCTCTGAAGGGGACAAGGCTCAAAACGCCACGGGCTCGCCGACCGTCAACGGAGCGGCTGCCGACTCGGGCTCGCAGGAATGCCCCGACAAGCACGAAGCAACCGTCGAAGACGACGCATTCGGCGGTACGGCAGACATCGACCGCTGCGCGCTTCCTGACATCCACAAGACGACCCTCAGCGCCTCGTGGGCGCGCGTCAGCGGTCTTCCCGAAGAAATCAAGGTTCCGCTGAACCTCGCTCCGGTCTCCTGCACGAGCGACTCCGAAGACAGTTGCAAGCAGACCAAGGTCATTACACCGACAAGGGCAGCAAGCCGGCGATCTGGCGGACGTGGACACGCACGGCGGCGGTGACGGCGGCGACATCAGGGGCGGCGACTGACCCGGCGAGCATTCACTGCCGCCCAAGCAGGCCGACCGGCCGGCAGGTGGCTGCACGATCCGCTGCCTTCTTGGGCGGGGGCTGGTCCATGGCCGGTGCGGAGACGGGTGCGGCCCGCGTTGATCATCGTGATCCCCATCCCGAGCACAGGCCATCCCGTGCATCCGTTGGTTCGGTGGCCACGGTCCCCCGGACACGTTCGATGAGCGGTCGCCTGCCATGAACGGTCAGTCGGTCATTGCGGTGGGACACGAAAACCTCCGTGCGGTGCAGAGGGCGAAGTCGTCGATGTGTGGCTCGGGTGAACCCGTGTATCCCGTCCGCGTGCCGGGCAGCGCGGACCGGCCGGGCTCAATACGGTGGCGGACGTGTTGCTGAGCTGTGCGTTCGTCAATTTGAAGCCCGGTGTCGGGAAGACGACCAGCGCTGTATGGCTGGCCCATGCGCTGTATGAGCTGGGGCTGCCCCCGCTGCTGGTCGACAGTGACCCGGCCGGCTCTGCGCTGCGCTGGAGCGAGCTCGCCGGCGGTTTCTCATTTCCCGTGATCGCCCTTCCCGTTGGCGACGTGCACCGCCGAGTCGACGACTTCCTCGGCAAACGGCAGGCCGTGGTGTTCGATGCCCCGCAGCTGGAGGACCACGCCCACATCGCGCGCAGCGTCATGCGTCACGCGAACGAGTGGATCGTACCGGTGACCCCTGCCCCGATCGAGCTGGACCGGATGGCTCCCATCCAGACCGAGATGAGCGATGTGCAGTCCCTTCGCGCGCAGTTGGCCCGCACCGGGGTGCTGCTCAACCGCACCAACCGCCCCGGCACGACCCGGACCGGTCCCGACGCCGACGCCCGGGAGGTGCTCGGGGAATGGGGATTCGACGTCCTCGACACGCAGATCGCCCGCCTCGACCTGTACTCCCAGTCGTTCGGCGGTCCGGTCCGCGTCCAGGGAACGGCCTACATGGACCTCGCGAATGAACTCCTCAAACGTCAGGCAGGCGAATGAACCAGCGTAAGGACAACTATCGCGCGGCCTTGCGGCGCGGTAAGGCGGACCCGGGCCCCCATACCCGCAAGGCGACCACGCTGAGAAACGGATATGTCCGGGTCACCATCGAGGTTGATCCGGACGTGCAGCGCATCCTGGACCGGTGGATGGTGCCAGCGGTCAGCGTGCTGACAAACACCTGCGCGGCCGCCCTGCGCGTCCTGACGGCGTTCGTCGCCAAGACGCTCACCTGACTGAGCCTTTGGTCCTGTTTCCGGGGGATAGATTGAGGTTTCCGGTCCTGGTGTCCGTGAGCTGGAGGGGATGGTGTGCCGACGGGCATGTGATGTGGCAGGAGAGGGTCGTTTCGTTCCGGCACCTCCTGTGTCATCCCACGGCGCCCCGGACCGCAGCCGCATCGACAGCATCGCGGTCCGTCAGTCGCCGGGTGAGTACCACTGCCTCCTGGGCCGTCGCGGCCGGCGAACCGGGCCTCGAACCAGCCTGAGCGTCGCGTGAGCCGGGGGAACACGTGGGCGTGGCCCGGCCACACCCTACGAGCCGAACTCGTGGCAACCGACAGCCTGGTACGCGTCCAACCGACCCAGCCTCGCCCGGTCGGCCGACTGCCAGGAGCGCGCTCCCACCGCCGTCCTTTATACGACAACACCGATCCCGATCAGCGCCTGTTCCCAGTGATCAGCAGCCGACGCGGCATGCCACACATCAACCGCTGCGCGGCAGACCCCCGGGACGTGCCGCGCGGGACGAGGTCAGTGGGGTACCAGCACCGCAACTTCGCAGCTGAACCCCACCACCAGCCGACCGTCCGGGGAAACGGCCACCGCTTGCACCTCTTCGGGGAACACCAACTCCCGGCCGATCTGCTGGCGGGTGGTCAGGTCCCACACCCGCACCGTCCCGTCCTTGCTGCCGGTAACAGCGTAGGGACACCCGGGCCTTGGACCATTCCCGCGAAACGGCGGTGAGCGGTGGCCGGATGGGCCGAACACCGGCGGGAGCTGCGCCCAGGTGCATCCCGTGGTGGCCACGAAGACGATCGCGGCCAGCACCTCACGGGGGAGTGCCTGCTCCTGATCCCCGTGCCCGATCGGCAGGTCCCGCCTGTGACGGCACCATGCTGCACGGCAGTGGGCGCGCCATCCTGCCCAGTTGGAGGGTGTGCCTCTCGGTCTGTAAAAGCAGGTCAGGACCGGGGCCGGAAGTAGGTGCCGGTGGACTGCTGTCCGGTGACGGTGACGGTGGCGACGCAGCGCAGGAGGCGCAGGCCATCGGCGTATTGGGTCTGGGAGGGCGGGATCACGTCGATGGTCCAGCGGGCGGGGGCGATGCCCAGGGCCTCGCCCTGCCTGGACTTCGCCATGACGTCGCGTGAGCAGAGCTTGCGTACGTCGGGGTGCTTCGTCAGTTCCTGCTGGTTGATGGTCGTCCCGTCGGTGGGGAGAGGGGCGATGGCGAAGGTCTCCCACATGTGCTCCACCAGGCAGTCGGAGCGGGTGACGGTGACGGTCCCGGCGGTGACGACCATGCCGCCCCAGCACTCGGCGGTCGTGGTGCAGTGGGCGTTCACAACGTCGACGGAGGCCGCCGGGCAGTCCTCGGTGGTGGTGGGCACCGTGAAGTCGGCGGTGGCGGACGATCCCTCGCCCTGGGATGCCGTGCTCGCGGTGGAGGAGATCGTGGACGCGGGGGAGGAGCCAGTGGGCTTTTCGGACGAGGACCCGCTCCGGTACGCGAGCACCCCGGCCGTGCCGAGAACGGCCACTGCCAGCGCCAGGGCCGGGACGGCCAACCGCCCGCGCCGGTTCCTCTTTTGGTCCTGCGCGGCCACGGACGTCTCCGGTCCGCCGCCCGGCGCAGGCGACGGGAAGCTCAACGTGGCGTGCGGCGATGGGGAGTTGCCGTTTGTCGGGGCGGCCAGGGCGTACATGGTGGGGGCGGTCGGCGCGGCATCGTGCAGGTCGACGCCGGCCAGGGCGTCCCGCAGCGCCTCGGCACTCGGCAGTCGGTGAGCCGGGTCCGGGGCCATGGACTGTCTGAGGACCTCGTTTAAGGGGTCCTTGCAGAATGATCCTCTTGTGGCACGGTGGAGGTGTATGTGACTCCGTGTTTTGTGGGGTGTGACCATGGCGCGGCGGAAGCCGTGGGAGGTCAGTGACGAGTTGTGGGCGGTGATCGAGCCGCTGCTGCCGAAGCATGAGCGGCGGTTTCGGCACCCGGGGCGCAAGCGGATCGATGACCGCAAGACGTTCCACGCCGCCGTACTGGTTGACCATGATGTTGCCCGGCTTGATGTCGCGGTGCAGCACCCCGGCGGCGTGCGCCGCGGCGATACGTACTCCGATGTCCCACGCCTCCCGCACCGGGAAGGGGCCCTGCCGGTGGAGCCGGTCGCCCAGCGATCCGCCCGGGCACAGCTCCAGCACCATGTACGGACGGCCGTCGGCGAGCACCCCGGCGTCGTACACCGCGACGACGTGCGGATGGCCCGACAGTTGCCCGGCCGCCGTGACCTCACGTATGAACCGCTGTTGGTCGCGAACGGTGGCCAGCACGCGGCTGTCCATCTTGAGCGCGACCTCCCGGCCCACGGCCAGTTGACGCGCGCGACACACGGTGGCGAACCCCCTGGCCGAGGACTTCGATGACCTCGTAGCCGGGCAGGTCCATACGTTCGGTCCGCATTGTGCACAATCCCCAAGTGAAGCTTCCTGACCCCGGTCGCGTACCTGCACCGAGGATGAGACCACCGCCCTGACCCGCGCGGACCGACAACGGGCCTGGCCAGTCATCGGTACCGGGGGTGCCCCGCCCCAATGGAACACACGGGGAGTCGGACGGGGCCTGGGCTACGACACTTCCAGATGCGTGTCCCGGGGGCATCGGTGAAACTACGCAATCCGCCTACGTGCTGCTGCGGCCTGGGAGGCATCTGTGAGTCCGAGCATGTGGCGGGCCGGCCGCACGGGATCTTCCGGCGCTTCGACCACCCTGGTGGTGAGCTGTCGCAGGAGGGCCGGTATGTAGACGGCCGGATCAACGGCGTACGGCGCATCCATCGCCCGAGCGCCCCGGTGGCGAAGGCAGCGGGGGCGGAGTACGGCACGGGCGGGCCGTGGAAGGACGCGGCGGAGTCCGTGCGCGTCTACGAGTGTGTGTACGACGACGGCGACCTGATCGGCACGCTCTACCGCGACGCAGCCGGGGTCGAGGTCCACCAGCACGGCAAGCCGGTGCCGCCGCGTCCCGACGGTGTGGCGCCGACCGCTAGCTACGTGCCCGGCGGCGACTCCGGCGGCTGGCTGTTCATGCGGCGCCGTGGCGAGGAGGGTGAGGAGACACTGGAGAGCCTGGAGTGGTGGTCCGACGGCATCCTCAAGAGCGAGCGGGCACCGGACGGCACGGAACGGCCTGTCGGCGTGCGCCGTCCCGGGCCGGGGCGGGCGAGGTCTCGCGGTAGCCCTCCTGCAGCTTGGCTGCGATCAGCTTGGCGGCCTTGCGGGCGGCGCGTGCCGGGGCGCGGTAGCGCCGGGTGTCGACGGCGCCGACCGTACCGACCTTGCCTGTCCGGATGGAGACCACGTCCAGGGCCTGGTCGCTGAAGAGCTCCCAGTACCGGGCCGGCTTGCCCTCGCGACGCAACTCGAAGTAACGGCGCTCGGCGTGGGGGTTGAGTTGCTGGCCGTGGTAGAGCTGCGCCACCACGGGCGCGACCGCCTCGATCGCATCGGCGAAGGCATCGCCGAATTCGGTGGCGAGCATCCACGCCAGCGATTTCCCCCACCGAAGGTCCTCCGGGCCGTTCCGGGTATGTGCGAAGACCCGCCCGTCATCGCTTTCCAGGTCCGCGACGACGGTGACGGGGGCCGGATCTTCGCCGAACGACTCGACCAGCAGGTCGAGCGACTCAAATACCGGCCGGGCGTTCTCCGCCCGGGAGGGGGGCATCGTTCCCAGGTACTCCTGGCCCAGCTCCCGCAGGGCAGGGCGGCGGGCCAGCATCTGCGCCGGGGACAGCACGCGCATCCCCGAGTCACCGCCCACAGACCACCGGGCGTGCCCGATCTCGCGCCAGAAGGCGCGCAGGTCCTCCGGAACCGGGTGTTGCCGCTCGGCTTCGAAGGCGGCGATCTCGTCGTCGCCCACGCCCGACCCCAGCTCGACCTCGATGTTGTTCATCAGGTCGCCATAACCGTGGGCAGTGAGATACTCGGCGTTCTCTGTGAGCGCCCTGGCATGCCATACGGCGTCCCGGGAGCCGTCGCGGGTCCGGCCCCTGATCCACTGCCGCACCGTCATGTCCTCCGGCCGCAGGTAGCCGTCGCGCCACTCCAGGCAGTAGAGGGACGCGTTGCGGTCGCGTTGCGCCTCCAGCTCCCACTGCTGATGCGCGGCGATCGCCTCCGCCTCGGTGGCGTACCGGGGGCCGTTGAGGTCGGCCCTGCCGTCAAAGATGATGCGGTAGTTGCCCTCGCCGTTGCCGCTGCCCTCGGACGGGGTGCGGAAGGAGCGCATGACGGCGCCCTTGCCCGGCACGTACCAGGGGCTCGACTCGGCCATCCCGCTCGCCGCGGTGCTGCTCCTCAGCCGGGCGAACGCCTCGGCGGCGGCCTCGGTTCCGGGGAAGGCCAGACCGACACTCTGTCCGGCCCCGCTGTTGTTGCGGCCCCACCGGCAGGTGATCCGGTCGCCGTAGCGGACGAACTCGGCGAAGCCCTCCGCCCGGCGGTCCCAGAACAGTGCTCGTTCGGACAGTTCGGTGGCCCCGGTGAGGAACTCCCGCATCTGCCCCTCCCCGGCGGGCCCGACCTGGAAGGGCAGACCGGTGATCTCGTACCCGTCGAAAGCGTGCACCGTGCCGTCGGAGTCGAGGAACCAGACCTCGCCGCTCGCGGCGTCGTGCAGGATCCGCCGCCCCACGGTCACGCCGGCCAGAATGCCGAGGTTGTTGTCGGAGATCTTCCGGCGCGGCTTGCCCGCCGCCCGGGCAGTCACTCCCTTGTCCAGCAGGCGGCGCCGCTCGGTGTCGGCCGCCCCGGACAGCACCGCCGCCAGCCGCTTGGCGGTCTTCTTGCGCTCCAGCGGGTTGTCCCACCGCATGCCGCGAGCGTGCTCGTCAGGCTCCAGCGGCTGCTCGGCGATGGAGGAGGCGAGCGAGTGTGCGGTGCGGACCAGCTCGTACGTTTTGGCGGCCAGCGCGGCCTCGATCCCGACCACAAGGGCGTACTTGAAGAAGCGCCGTGCGATCTCCTGCTGCGGCACCGGCCAGCCGACCAGCTCTCGGAGCAGTTCAACCTTGGGCTGCCCCTGCTCCACGAAATCGGCCAGGGTATAGGCGTAGCAGCCCGCCGCCATTCCGTCCCGCCGGACGCGCAGCGCGGACATCGCCTCGTGGTGCACCTCGTCGGAGAAGATCACGCCGATCGCGTTGCCCATCCGCCAGAACGCGCGCCGCTCGGTGAACAGCCGCTCGGTCAGCGCGGTCCGCGAGCGGGGGGAGTTCATGTTGCGAACCGCGGAGTACAGGTTCGCGACCAGGTCCTCAAGGAGCGCGTCCTCGGTCTGGCCGTGGTCGAAGACCTTCCCGCTCTTCCTCGCCGGAGCGGCGAAGCGCAGGCCGTACTTGTCCAGCGCCCCGATCAGGTACTCCTGCGCGCCCGCATGGTCGAACCTGTACAGCTGGTGCCCGGCGGCGTTGCGGGCGTGGATGGACGGATGGGTGAGCTTGGTGACGACCATCGCCCTGGCCACCCGTACCGCCTGATCGGCGGTGAGCCGGGGCAGGACATAGGTCTCCTCCGTGGACGGGTTGAACAGTTCGTTCCACAGCTTGTCGACGGTGGTACCGGTGGCGGGCAGCTCCGCGAGACGCATCAGCCCGTCGAAGACCTCTGGCCGGTGCGCGAACGGGGCGAGAGCCCCCAACACCTTCTTCTTCATGCTCTCGACCGTGATGGTCGCCGACCAGTCGTTGTCGTCGGGCTCGTCCGTGTGCTCCAGAACCCGCAGCAGCACACCCACGAAGGGGTGGTCACCGGAGGTGATCTGGCCAGTCACCTCGGCGAGCACCTCGGCCTGCGTCGACACCGCCAGTGCCCCGAAGCCCTCGGCGACCAGTTCGGCCCGGTCGGCGTCGGCGCTCTCCAGGACGGTACGGATCGCCCAGGCGCTCACCTCGGCGGCGAACCCGTCCACGTCGGCGCGGTGCAGAATCCGGCGGGCGACCACCCGCGTCAGCTCCGGGCCGGCGATCCGCGCGGTGATCTCCGGGCAGTCCTCCGGCGTCGCTTGCAACTCCGTCAGGACCGCAGCGGACGCCTCGGCCAGGGCCAGAGACCGCTCCAGCTCATCGGCCGGCATGAACAGCTCGTGTCCGGCCAGCTCCTGGGTCTTCCCGGCCAGGGCGAGCACGCGCCGGTGGTACGGGTCCTTGCCCAGCAGGAAACCCACCACGGGCGCCAGCGCCTCGGCATCCCGTATCAGGCAGTGGACCTCCCACACCGCGGACAGTACCCACGGCCAGTCCTCGCCGCTCGTGGCCGCTGTGCGCGCGAACTCATCCGCGTGCGCACTGGCCGGCCTGCCCGCGCGCTTGTCCAGCAGGGCGCGCAGCGCACACGTGCCCGGTGTCGCGTCCATCCGCGCTACCGCGGCGGCGACTTCGGCATCGGTGAGCGCTCCGTGCTCCAGACCGCCGAGGACACGGTGGAACTTTGCCAGAGTCAGTACATCGGGTGCGATCTCCATGGAAACCAGTTCGGCACGCGCGACCTTCTCCGGGGGGTTGGCACCGGAGGCGTACAGCACCGTGAGCGAGCGGCGTGCCCGGAACCCCGGCACGACCGGCACGTCCCCGTCCAACGGCAGCGCACCGAACACCGCCACGAACGCGTCGACCAGCGGCAGGCACTCGCCCACCCGCCCGATCGCCGCGAGCACCCGCGCCCGCTGCTCCTCCAGCGCCAGCAGCGAGGTGTGCAGCAGCCAGTAGACCGCCAGATGCGGGTCACCGGCCAGCCCCGGCAACTCCGCCTCCAACGCCTCCTCCGCGGCCTGGTGCGTCGGCCACGCCGCCGACAGGTGACCCACGGCGCGCTCCGCCAGCTCGTCGTCGGTCTGGACCGCCCTGCCCTGGTCATCACGCAGTGGCTGGGACAGCAGCCACACCAGCCACTGGTAGCGCTCGGCCAGCGTCGCGGTACCGGGCGTCCCGGCAGTGTCCTGCGGCGCCGACTGCCCGGTGCGGTGGGCGTCGCGGAGCTTGTCCTCGTCGCCGCCGGCGTTCACTTCCGCAGCGAAGGAGGTCCAGTCCTCAAGCGAGTCGAACTGCGGGTACAGCTCGCGGGTCTCGTGGTCCTGCCACCACACCCGCCCGTCTCCCCGCACATCCAGCAACGTGTAGTTGTCACCCTCGCTGTCGAGGATGAAGAAGCCCGAAAGGGTCTTGTCGATCGCCCCGAAATACGAGTAGTTGATCCGCAGGTGGTCCTTCACCAGATCGCCGCCGGACGGGTCGGTCAGCCCCTCCACGGACGACGCCTGCATCTGTGGCGTGATCGGCAATCCGTAGAACCGGCTGACCTGGTCGTGGCTGTGCATCAGTGTTCCTCAGGGTGGGTGGGAGGTACCGCGGGCCGTGCGGTCCTCGCTATGCGGGGGTGGGCTTCAACGCCGGTTCGCCCGCGCGGAAGAGGGCGAGCAGTTTGTCGCGTGACAGGTTGCCGCGGTCCAGGGCTTCCTCGACGAAGCGTGCTGCGAGCTCGTCTGTGTCGGGATCGTCGAGTCCGTGCTCCACGTCCATGTCGCCGTATTCGATCGAGTGGTTGGTCAGGACCAGGAGCGGGGTCCGCACGGCGCCGTCGACGGTCAACTGGTGGCTGTTGTCGTTGCCCCATATGAAGTCGCGGATCCGGCAGTCGCCGGCGACCAGGAGGCTGTTGTCCGTCACCAGCGCGTCGGCCTCGACATCTCCGGCGACGACGAGGTGTCCGTCCTCGCGGCTGTTGTCGACGATCGCCCCGTCCACGTGGAGGTCCCCGGCGACGATCAGTGGGGCGGAGAGGACAAGGGGGCCGCGCACTCGAATCGATCCCGGTACGAAGTGGGGTTTCTGGCCGAGGGAAGCAGGTGCCTGCGCGGTCAGGCCCAACTCGCGCACCGTGACCGCAAGGGCAAGGTGTTTCCACGGGAGTTTGTCGAGGAGCGGGCCGTCGAGGAGTTCGTCCCACACCTCGATCGGCGAGCTGAGTACGGCGGTGATCAACTGGGCGAACAGCCCGTGACCGTTGCGCCGGCCGAAGCCGCTCGCCCAGAAGTTGAGCCGTGCACCGGGCAGCCGCCTGGCGGCCACGGGCAGTCCGGACAGATCGATGTACGTGGGCTGTGCCACCCCGCCCACGCCGAGTGCCCGCAACATCGCGGGCCGGCCGATCGATGTGGCGATCCCAACCGGGGTCTGTCCCTCTACGTTCGTGGCCGCCGGATTCGCCCCGTAACGGACGAGGACCTCGGCGCAGCGGGTCCGATTGCTTTTTACGGAATGGTGCAGGAGCGTCTCCTTGTCCTTCGCGGACCACGACGCGTTGGCGTCGAGGCCCGCGTGCAGGAGCGTCTCCAAGCCCTCCGGGAAGTTCTGGTCGATCGCGTCGGCCGCGCCGGCTATGAGGTCCCTGTTGCCGACGAGGAGTGCGGCAAGGAGACGGCCCAGAACGAGGTTCGGCATCTCCGGCTGCGGCACTGTCCCGTAGAAGTCGAAGTGGAGAGAGAAGAAGCCACCGAGCGGGAGCGGATTCTTGGCGGGACTGGTCAGCCGCCGCGACGGGAGCTCCGTACGCGCCCATGCCTGGAAGTCCGGCAGCACGGCCACCGGATCGAGCGCCCACCGGAGGACTTTCTCGTCCTCCTGGACGGCTGCGGAGACGAAGAGGAAGTCCTCCTCGGGATCACGGTGAGTCTTGATGGCCGCCGCCCAGGAATCGCAGCGTGCCTTGAGTGCCCGCAGGAGGTCGCCGGGGCGGAGTTCGTCCTCGTAGGGTTCGTAGTCGTCCTGGCGCGTCACCTCGTAGGCGTCGGCATGGGCCCGTGCCCTTGCCAGGGCCGCGGTGTCCGGCCTCTGGTCAACCTCGGAGAGACCCGCGACCAGATGGGCCAGCCGGCTCAGGGCGCGCAGGTCGGCATGGGTGTCCTCGCGTCGCTCCAGCACCGCGAACGCGCGTGCCAGGGAGTCGTCAAGGCGTTCTTCCCCCTCCGAGCCGTCCATCCACTCGCACGATTGATCCTGCCGTGCGAACCACCGGAGTTCGGCGATCCGGGCCCAGAGGAAGAACGGGTCCGCCGGTGCGAGCGCCAGTGCCTCCTCGATCCGCTGGACGCGTGGCACGGACGCCGGACAACGGTCTCCGAGGACTGCGTCACGCAGCTTCGCAAGCTCCCGGGTGTGGGGCATGGCCGGGCAGGCTCCGATCTGTGTCATGTGTGTACGCGTACGTAGGGGATGGCTTCGTCCGGCGGTTACGTGCGCGACCTCGCGCTGAGATCGAGCGTGCCCAGCACGGTGAGCCCGCGCCGATGACCGCCATTTCGGTGTTGCCGTGGGTGGCCCACCG
Organism: Streptomyces sp. NPDC057474; assembly: GCF_042802555.1. NCBI lineage: Bacteria > Bacillati > Actinomycetota > Actinomycetes > Kitasatosporales > Streptomycetaceae > Streptomyces > Streptomyces sp. NPDC057474. The sequence continues at coordinate 25,538 of NZ_JBHVDX010000135.1, forward strand.
GGCAGGCAGCCGAGCGGTGCGTGCCCGATCGTGACCGACGACAGCGGTCGGCGGCATCGGTAGAACTACGCAATCGAACTCGGCATCTGGAAGAGCGGCGCCGCCTGCCTGCCGATCGACCGCCGACTGCCTGAGGAGCGCCAGGACCCCATCCTGTCGGACGCCGCACCGCTTCTGGTCGTGCGCGGGGCGATGGGGAGCAGGGAAGCCGACCGAATTGGCCTGGACCGGGAGCCACCACCCGAGTTCCCGCGGCTGACCCTCATGTCCGGTGGTGCACCGCCATGGCGCACCACCGCGGACCGTCGGGACGGATGTCGGCCGGTACGACGCCGACGCCACCCGCGCCCTTGAGGGGCAGTCCTCATCGCCTTCGTCGTCTGTGAGCCTTTTCAACGTGGCCACCGATCGAGTGACGCCGGGGTCATGCGGTGGGTGTGCGCAACGGACAGAGCTCCCGTGCCGTTGAGAGAGGTGTTCGACGTCTCAACTCAGCAGCACAGGAGCCCTGTTGGTTCCGTATCCTGCCGCACTCGACCTGCCTCACGCTCTGGTCGAGTGGGTCACGATACTCATCGTCACCCGCGAGGGTGACCGGCGGTGCAAGCTCCCGCCGTACCGGCGTGCGCTCGTCGCACTCGTGTACCTGCGCCGCCACGACACCCTCGCCCGCATCGCGGCCGGCTTCGGCATATCCGTCGGCACCGCCCACGCCTCCGTCACCGCCGTCACCGGCCTGCTCGCCGACCGCGCACCCGGCCTGCTGAAGACGCTGCGCGAGCACGAACCGGCCTTCGTCCTCCTCGACGGCACCCTCGCCGAGTGCGACCGGGTCGGCGACAGCCGAGGCGACTACTCCGCCAAGCACCGCCGCCACGGCGTGAACATTCAGGTCGTCACCGATCCCGCCGGGAAGGTGCTGTGGATCTCGCCCACCCTGCCGGGCCGCACCCACGACCTGACCGGCGCCCGCACCCAGCGCATCATCCGGATCTGCGAACGCCAGGGCGTCCCAATCCTCGCCGACCGCGCCTACACCGGCGCCGACCCCTGGGTCACCACCGGCCTCAAACGCCCGCCCGGCGGTGATCTCACCCCCACCCAACGCACCCTCAACCGTGCCCTCGCCCAAGCACGAGCCCCCGTCGAACGCGGCATAGCACGACTGAAGTCCTGGCAGATCTTCCGCAGATCCCGCATCAGCCCCAACCGCATGACCGTCATCGCCAAAGCCGTCCTCACCCTGGAGAGGCAACGCTGAAAACGCTCACTGATGGAACTCGCCAGGCCCTGACGTGCTCCCCAACGGCCCACCCCCACACCCCGCCCCAACCTGTGCTGAAGGGTGTGTCCAGCGGCTCTTTGCAGTCGCTCTTCCGATCAGGATCCGGGCACCGTCGCAAGTGCAGTGTGGCGGTTGCGTTGAACTACGCAATTCACTACCGGACTTCGCCTCAGGGTGCGTGCACGCCGGGGTGGGTGTCGGTGGGCACGGTTATGGTGCCGGTCGTGTCTGGTGATCTTCGGGATGGTGGGCAGGGCGGCGAGGACGAGTGGGAAAGCGTCACGGAGGTGCTGACCACATCCGTCGACGACCATTGCTACGCGGTGACCGAACATGTCGATGGCTACGACGGAACGGCGGTACGGGTCTGGGACCTGGCCACCCGCGAGGAACTCACCGGCGACGACTGGCCCGAGGAGATCACCGAGTTGGTAATCGGCGGCAATGAGTTGGTCCCGGCGGTGCTGTCCGTATTGGTCAACCGGAAGGGCTGCTCATCGGCGATGATTTCGTCCTCTCCCACCCCTCCCGCACCGCCCTGCCGCCCGACTTCTCCTATTGATCTGGTTCGGAGATGCGTGAGCAGTAGCGGCAGATGCGGTCGAGGATCTGGTCGGCAGTCTTGGTCCATTTGAAGGGTCTGGCCTGGTCGTT
>NZ_JBHVDX010000136.1:0-27467 GCF_042802555.1 Streptomyces sp. NPDC057474
CAGCATGCTGCCCGCACCCGCACTGCCGGAACTCACCGCACGGCGGCCAGAAGGTGGCTGGGGCCCACCTGCCAGAACGCTTTGGTCAACTGTAGGAACTCCGAGGCTTGCCGGACCGTCATGTCCGTCAGCCTCGCACAAGCGCTGGCACTCAGCAGGCCGGTGCCGTCGAGCGCGACGCGCTCACCTGCCGGGAACCCGCGGCCACGGTGGCTACGGCTTCGCCCTGACCAGCCCGGCGTCGTACGCCATGATCACGGCCTGGATGCGGTCGCGGGCGCCGATCTTGGCGAGGACACGGCCGACGTGCTTCTTCACCGTGGACTCGGTGAGGACGAGCCGTTCGGCGATCTCCGCGTTGGTCCAGCCCTGGCCGATGGCGACCAGCACCTCGTGCTCGCGGTCGCTGAGGGTCCCCAGCCGGGGGTCGGCCGGAAGAGGGGTGCCGGTCGGGGCGAGCACCTGGTGGGCGTAGGCGTCGAGGAGCCGCCGGGTGAGGCTCGGGGCCACGACGGCGTCGCCGGTGGCGACGGAATGGATGCCGGCGACGAGTTCCTCGGGGCGGGCGTCCTTGAGGAGGAAGCCGCTGGCACCGGCCCGCAGCCCTTCGTACGCGTACTCGTCGAGGTCGAAGGTGGTCACGATGAGGACGCGGGTACGGCCGCCGGCGGCGACGATCCTGCGGGTCGCCTCCAGGCCGTCCATACCGGGCATACGGATGTCCATGAGGACGACGTCGGGGCGCAGCTGCGCGGCGAGGCGGACGGCCTCGGCGCCGTGCTCGGCCTCGCCGACAGGGGTGAGGCCGGGAGTGCCCTGGAGGAGCATGCGGAAGCCGAGGCGTTGCAGGGGCTGGTCGTCGGCGATCAGCACGGTGGTCATGACAGATGATCTCCTGATGCCGACAGGGTGGGTGGTGCGGGGGGTACGTCCAGCAGGACGTCCACGATCCAGCCGTGGCCGGCGTCGCGCGGGCCGATGGCGACGGTGCCGCCGTACATGGCGGCCCGCTGCCGGATGCCGACCAGGCCGTGCCCCGGGTCGTCGGTTTCGGGCCCCGGCTCCGCGCGGCCGGGCGTAGCCGTCGGTACGCCGGTGTCGGCGACCCGGACGCGTACGGTTGCGGCCTCGGCGGTCACCCCGACCTCGGCCGCGGAGCCCGTACCGGCGTGCTTGAGGGTGTTGGTCAAGGCCTCCTGGACGATGCGGTACACGGTGAGCTGGACGCCGCTGCCCAGCGCGCCGAGATCGCCGACGGTCCGGTAGGTCACGGGCAGACCTGCCGCGCGGACCCGTGCCAGCAGGGGGTCCAGGTCGCGGATGCCCGGCTGTGGGCTGAGCAGCCGTTCGTCGTCCTGGCCCTCGCGCAGGACGCCCAGGACACGGCGGAGTTCGCCCATGGCCTGCCTGCCGGTGTCGCCGAGGAGACGCAGGGCCTCGGCGGACTGCTCGTTGTTGTGAGCGGCGAGGGTTGCGGCGCCGTCGGCGAGTCCGACCATGACGGAGAGGTTGTGGCCGACGATGTCGTGCATCTCGCGGGCGACCCGGGAGCGCTCGGCGGCGGCGGTGAGCCGGACGCGCTGGTCGCGTTCGACCTCCAGGCGGGTGGCGCGGTCCTCCAGTGTCACCAGGTACATCCGGCGGATCCGGAGGGTGAGGCCGAGGGTGACGGCCGCCATGGCCGTGCCCAGCAGGAAGAAGAGGCCGAGCAGCGGATGCTCGACCTGTCCCAGGAGCCAGACCGCGAGGGTCAGTTCGCCGACGGTCGCCGCGACGGCCCAGCCCAGCGCCCGCAGGGAGCCGTGCAGGGCCAGGCTGTACAGGGCGACGAGCATGCTGACGCCGGCCTGCTGCCACAGGTCCAGCGACGACTGGACGACGGAGACCGCCGCGATCACGAAGTACGTGACGGCAGGGGTCCGGCGCCGCCACCACAGCGGGGTGATCAGTGCGGCCGCGAAGACGTACGGGACGACGGCGGGCAGGTCGGTGCGGTACTCCGTCTCCCCGAAGGGGCCGCCGTCGCCGCCGTGGGTGAGGAGGTCGGGCAGGCTGAGCAGCGCCACGACCAGTACCACCGCGGTGTCGAGCAGCCAGGGGTGCCGCCGGTCCAGGAGCTGCCGCCGGTGCTGTCCGTGCAGCATGCGGCCCAGGACCGGGTGCCAGGCGGCGTCGAACCCCGGGGACGGCGGGAATGCCGTCCCCGGGGCGGTCTCCGCGGCGGGTGTCGCGCGGTGCGGACTCATGGTCCTCATTGTCCTCGGTCTCGCAGGTCGGGCGTCCGTGGTCGCGAAGGTCAGGCGTCCGTGCGGACCAGCCGGTACGCCGCCCCCGCCAGGGCCAGCGCCACCCAGCCGGCGAAGACCGCGAGGCCCTGTCCGGGTGAGAGGGAGCCCGCGGACTCGGTGAGGGAGTAGATCGCCGACCCCGCGTTGCTGGGGAAGTAGGGGGTGATCGTGTCGTACCAAGAGTCCGGCAGCAGCGTGGCCAGGCCGGGGAGGATGAGCAGGATGCCGACCAGGGCGGCGATGGCTCCGGCGGAGGAGCGGAGCAGCACGCCCAGGGCCACTCCGAACACGGCGACCAGACCGAGGTAGACACCCGCGCCGGCCAGGCTGCGCAATACCCCGTCGTCGCCCAGGGAGAGGGAGATCTTCTCTCCGTCCAGGCCGGGAACGCCCAGCTGGAACGCGGCCAGCGCGCCGACCGTGGTGAGGACCAGTGCGATCACCCCGATCACGGCGCTCTTCGACCACAGCACCGGCAGCCGGCGCGGCACCGCGGCGAGCGTGGACCGGATCATGCCGGTGCTGTACTCGCCCGCCGACAGCAGCACCCCGAGGACGCCCACCGCCAGGGACGCGAAGGTCACGCCGGTCAGCGCCAGACTGACCGCGTCGCTGTTGCCGGAGCCCGGCCCGGGCGGTCCGGCGTCGGCGGTGACGTCGGGGCTGTACGTGTAGCTGGCGATGGCCCCGAAGAGGAACAGCAGCACCAGGGCCACCCCGAGGGTGATCCAACTGGAGCGCAACGACCAGAACTTGGCCCACTCCGAGCGCAGCACCCGGCGGCCGGTCACCTTGTGCACTCTGGTGCGGGCGGGGACCACGGGGAGATCGGTGGCGGTCATCAGGCGGCCTTTCGCGCGGGCTCGGCGGGAGCGCTCTGGTACTCGACGGCGTCGGCGGTGAGTTGCATGAAGGCCTCCTCCAAGGAGACGGCCTGCGGGGTGAGTTCGTACAACGGCACCCCGTGCTGGGCGGCGATCGCCCCGATCTCCCGGGCGTGCCGGCCTGCGACGATCAGTTCCTCGGTGGCGGAGGAGCTGATCGTGACGTTTTGACCGGCCAGCAGCGAGCGCAACTTCAACGGCTCGGTGGTGGCGACCTTCACGCCACCGCCGCCCGCGTCCCGGACGAAGTCGTCGACGGTCGTGTCGGCCAGCAGCCGCCCCCGCCCGATGATCACCAGATGGTCGGCGATCAGCGCGGTCTCGCTCATCAGGTGCGAGGAGAGCATCACGGCCCGGCCCTCGTCGGCCAGCCGGCGCAGCAGGTTGCGCACCCACAGCACACCCTCCGGGTCGAGACCGTTGACCGGCTCGTCGAGCATCACGACCGCCGGGTCGCCGAGCAGGGCGGCGGCGATCCCGAGCCGCTGCCCCATACCGAGCGAGAAGGCACCCACCCGCTTGCCGGCCACGCTGGTCAGCCCGGCCAGCTCGATCACCTCGTCCACCCGGCCGCGCGAGATGCCGTGCGTGTGCGCGAGGGCCATCAGATGATTGAACGCGGTCCTCCCGGGGTGGACCGACTTGGCCTCCAGCAGCGAGCCGATCTCGTGCAGCGGCGCCGCGTGCCGGGCGTAGTTCCGCCCGTTTACCGTGACCGAGCCCCCGGTGGGGGAGTCCAACCCGATGATCATGCGCATGGTCGTGGACTTGCCCGCGCCATTGGGGCCCAGGAAGCCGGTCACCTCACCGGCCTTGACGGTGAAACTCAGGCGGTCGACCACCGTCTTGTCCCCGTACCGCTTCGTCAGCTCACGCGCTTCGATCATGGCTGTGGGCCTTCCTCGCCTCGAACCGGGCCGCGATTCCCCCGCGACCTCTGCCTTCGAAACTACGAGCCCGGCCGCCCGCGACCCTGGGACCGCAGGGGACACTTCGGAGCTCCACTGGTACCGCGGTACCACTCGGAGGTCATACCTCGGTATCCAGCCACCCGCTGTCTCCGCGTCCCTGTGCCACGGCCGTTCAGCGTTGTTCCGTGCGCGCCCTTCGGCGAGCGCCCAGAAGCACCCTCAGCGTGCCCGCCACCGGTGGGGAGGCTGGGCCGCGTAGCAACCGGGCACCGCGTGTGAGCGCCGCCTTCGCGGTCAGCAGTTCGATCTTGATGACGGCGTCCAGCAGCACTCCGCCGGGGCCTTCCGTGAGGACGGGCAGTTCGCCGGCCGCGCGCAGGGAGACGCGGGCCGCCTCGATCTGATCCTCCACCAGCTCACGCACCCCTGCTGACTCCCGGCCCTCCGCGAGGTCCTCCGCCGTGACCGAGAAGCGTTCCAGCGTTTTCGCCGGGATGCCCAGGCGTCCTTCCGGCAGGTCCTCGGCCAGGTCGTTGACGAAGTCCAGCCGCTGGCTGCCGTCGATGAGCGTCCGGCAGCCCGCGCGGAACCGCCCGTCGTCGCTCTCCGGGCCCAACAGCGACGCGACCAGCATGAACGCGGGCAGCGAATAGGCGTCCAGGTAGGCCTGGTAGTCGGTCTCGGTGGCGAAGCCGGTGAACTCCAACTCGGCGGTGGCGGTGGACAGGTACGCCTCCACGGCCTCCCGCAGCCGCGGGTACGCCCCCGTGGTGTGCAGCAGCGTGCGGATCAACGGATCGTCGCTCACCCCCGTGTCCAGCGCTTTGCGCACCTCCTGCTCCCACGACGCCCACGCCGAGACCCGCTGCGGCTTCGGGCCGGTGTCCAGGAGGTTGTCCCCGTGGTGCATCACCGCCGTCGCCGCCACGACGTGGGGCAACATCTGTCGCGGCGACAACAGCCGAGCCGCGAGATACGAGGTGCGCCGGGAGCGCGCCACCAAGTCCCGCTGTCTGTCGTAGTCCCTCCGCGACTCCGGTTCCCGGACACCCGCGGCGTCGAGGCTCTGATGCCACGCGCTCATGCGCTGATCGTAGGGGGGAACGCCGAGGCACGGCCGATGCCCCTGGGCCTGCCCCGTCGCCTCTTGCGCCGACGTGGATGCGCCGGAACCGCGGCAATCTCCGCATGTAAGGATGTCGGCGCGAATACCCGGCGGGGACATCGGAGATGGGACGCAATGATCGGGACCGTGTTCCGCAGCGAGGACGTGCCGGCGGGAGACAGATTCGACTACTGGCGAGAACTGATCGGCGCGACACGGACGAGCGAGGTGATCAGCGCGCACTCCGCCGACTTCTGGGCGGAGTTGAGGTTGATGCAGCTGGGTCCGGTGACCGTGTGGCCGGCGTCGTTCCTGCCGACGCGCTACTGGCGCAACCAGAGGATGGTGCGCCAGTCCGATCCCGAGCTGTACCACCTGACGCTGCTGCTCGACGGAGGCCTGGCCCTCGATCACGCCGGCCGGTACGACACGTTCGGCCCACGCAGCCTGCACCTGGCCGACAGTTCGCGGCCGTACGACGTCCGGTCGGCGGACGGCCGGGGGGCCGACGTCATCAGGGGAGTGGGTGTCGACTTCCCCAAGGCGCTGCTGCCGCTGCCTCCGCACCAGGTCCGGGAGTTGCTGGGCCGAAAGCTTTCGGGGCAGGAAGGTCTGGGCGCCCTGATGGCGGACTTCCTCACCGGCCTGGAGCGGCAGGCCGACTTCCTCCAGCCGTCCGACGCGCCACGTCTGGGCACGGTCGTACTCGATCTGGTGTCGGCCTGGTTCGCCCACGCGCTGGAGGCCGAGGCCGCCCTGTCGCCGGAGACCCGCCGGCATGCGCTGACGCAAAGCATCCGGGCGTTCATCCGGCAGAACCTGCACGACCCGGAACTGACGCCACCGGTGATCGCCGCCGCCCATTACATCTCCCTCAGCTACCTCCACCGCATCTTCCAGCAGCAGACGCAGGGCGAAACGGTCGCCGCCTGGATCCGCGCCCGGCGTCTGGAGGGTGCGGGCCGCGACCTGGCGGACCCCTCCCTGCACACCACACCGATCCACGTCATCGCCGCCCGCTGGGGGATGCCCCGCGCCTCCGACTTCACCCGCGCCTTCCGCACCGCCCACGGACTCTCACCCAGCGAGTACCGGCTGCAGGCGCTGTCCGAACGGCAGTGAGCCAGAAGGCCAGGTTGGCTCCATGCACACGACGCGGGTCTCCGGACATGTGAACGCCTCACGCGCGGCCGTGTACCGGGCGCTCCTGGACGCGGACGCGATCGCGAGATGGCGGCTCCCGGTCGGCATGAGCGGTCATGTCCACGGACCAGGCCTGTGCGACCGCGGCGCGCAGTTTCGGGTGCGGGTCTTCGGCAAGTGCTGTCCGGGGCCGACCGTAGGCTTGCTCCAGACCGTCGATGCCGATCGCGATCCCGAGGTCCACGGTGCCGCGCACGAAGTCCGCGTACGCGTGACGGATCGCCGGATCAGGATGCTCGGCGACCCTGCGGCGCATCGACGGGGTAACTGAAACTGGCCGCCGAAACCCACCTGGACCTGCTGTCGGCCGAGCGAGTTCCCCGGTGATGCGGCTCCCTCCCGGGTCCGGCTGCCCTGGGGCACCGGACCCGGAAGGGGTCACCGCGGCTGTCGTATCGCCGCCGCTACTTCTTCCACGCCCAGTGCAGGCGGTCGAGCCCGCTCTGGTTGTTGACCTTCAGGCTGAGGCGGGTGCCCGTGCCCTGGAGGGTGGTGAGGGAGTAGGTGTCACCGTTGCGCAGGCCGGGCCAGTAGACCGAGCCCAGGCCCATCTCCCGGATGGTGTCGGTCGCGGCCTGGATGTAGGCGACCTCGCTGGAGCCGTTGACCGGGCCGTTGTAGTCCAGGCCGGTCGTCATGGAAGCGCCGAACTCGTCCAGGACGGTGCGCGAGGCGCAGGTGCCGATGCGCTCCTTGAAGTCCGCCTTCCACTGGTCGACGCTGGTCCAGTCGGTGTGCCAGAAACCGTAGTTGTGCAGGGCGATCCGGGTGCCGTTGAGCCGGCTGTCGGCGCACACCGGCTTGACGTCCTCGCTGTACTTGATGCCGCCGATGAGGACCCGGTCGCGGGGGATGGAACGGTGCGTGGTCAGCCAGCGCGCCGCCACGTCGCGCCACTCCTGGGAGGTGTAGCCGAACGGCTCGTTCATCGGCTCGAAGTACACCTTGGAGTCGCGGCCGTAGGCGGAGGTGATCCGCGCCCACATCCGGTCCCAGGAAGCCTGGTCGTCGATCTTGCCGTCCTTGGCGTTGTCGGCCTCCCAGTAGCCCAGGATGACCTTGAAGCCCTTGGCGGTGGCGGCGTCGATCGCGGCCCGGTACGACTTCCAGAAGGGGCCGTTCACGGAGGTCGGGTTGACCGGGAGGCGGACCGTGTTGGCGCCGAGCTTGGAGAACCCGCCGATGATCGCCCGGGACTTGGCGTAGGTCGTGGCGTAACTGTCGGAGGTGGACAGACCCGAGGGCACGACCGCGTCGTCGGCGTAGTTGTCGCGCTGGTCGGCCCAGTTGACGCCGCGGAAGTCGCTGACGGGCGGCGGCGAGGCAGGGCGGGAGGCGGCGGCTGCGGGAGCGGCGGACGCGGGAGCGGCGAGGACTCCGCCGAATGCCGTGACGCCGGCCAGCGACGCCGCGAGGCAAGCTGTCCCGCGATGGTTCTTTCGTGGCACCAGATCCCTTTCTGGGCAGTTGCGTCCGCGAAACCTCGAGGTGCAGGTCGGCGGCTCTGTGGCTCCCGCAAACTAGAAGAGAACTCGAACAGAGGTCAACACATCTGCACACCAAATTTCATCAAGAAGCGCAGGATCACTAGCCGCCCACGGCCAGTTCCGACCCCGTGAGCCGCACCCGGATGCCGTCCTCCTCCACGCGGACGTCCCGCAGCCGCACGTTCCCGTGCTCCGGTTGCGGCAGTTCGAAGGACAGGGACAGTCGGTCGGCGAGGACGGGGCGGGTGAGCCGGGACAGGGCGTCGAGCAGATCGGGGTCGAGGCCCAGGCCGCGGAGCACGGCGGGGTTGTCCAGGGCCAGATCGATGAGGTTGAGGCTCTGGGCCTGACGGGCGAAGCGCGGGGAGCCGGTCAGTTCGGCGAGTTTGCCGTCGTCGCTCAGGGCCTCGCGCGCGGTCACGTCGGACATCCCCAGCCGCCGCACGATCGCCGGCACCGACAGCAGCGCCTTCGCCTTACGGGTCTCCCGGGCGAGGTCGGCGGACGCCTTCGGCGTCAGGTGCAGGCCGTCCGAGGCGCGCTTGCCGGGGCGGTAGGTGGCCAGGTCCCCGATGTCCAGGCGCATACCGCCGATCTCTGTGGCGATGCCCCGCTCGCCCTGCCGCTCGATCGTGGCCTCGGCGCGCAGCCGCAGGTCGCGCCCGGCGACCGGCAGGGTGCCGCGGGCCCGGACCCGGTCACGGCCGTCGCCGGTGAACGTCACCTGGGACGCGCCCAGTTCGCGGTTGAGGTCGGCGAAGGACAGCAGGACGTCGCCGTCGAGCCGCAGGACTCGGGCGCCACGCACGGAGGTGAGGCCGTCGGTGTCCAGTCGTATGTCATGGGCCGTGGCCGACACCTTCGCCAGCGACACCCGGTCGGCCGCCACGTCCGGCACGGTCACGCGCACCGAGTCCAGCCGTTTGCCGGCGAGTTGGGTGAGGAAGGGGAAGCCGCCGATCTCCACCTCGGGCGCCGCGGCCAGGTCCAGCCGGTCCTCCAGGGCGTCCGCGGCCTTGTGCTCGGCGTACAGCAGCGCCCAGCGGTCGGCGAGGGTCACGAAGGAAGCGAGGACGACCAGGCCCACCACCGCCTTCACCGCGAGCGGCAGCCCGGCGAAACGGCCACGCCGACGCCGGCCGCCCCGGCGATGGACGGGCGGGGTCCACTCCGGCTCCTGCTCCGGCTCGTCCCGTCGCTCGGCGGTTTCCTCGTCGAAGAACTCCTCCAGCGAGGTCACTTCGAGCGGGCCGTCGTCGAGGGCGCCGAGTTCTTCGTAGGGGTTGCGGGGCGCGTGGGAGCGGTCGTGGGAATGCTGATGCGGATCTGTGCGGTGGGGGGAGCGCATCACCTCATCCGAACATGTGCACCACCCCTGCCCGCAACCTGAACCCCGGGTATGCGATGTAGTTCACGATCGCGATCCGGTGGTGGAGCGGGCCCGCCACAGGTCGCGGAGCAATGCGATTTCGGTCAGTGCTCCGCCCGCGAGGGCCGAGATCAGCAGGAGGGCGGAGGCGCGCCGCGCGCCTTGGCTGTACCGGTCTTGGTCGTGCTGGGCATCGGAAGTCCTTTCCCCGTTGAATCCCCGTTGGTGCCGGGGGAGTTCGGGTTGCTCCCGTTCCCCTCCGACACCTAGAAGCTCCGCGGGGCCCTCTACAACTTTCCTTCAGGCCTTCATGACGTCCCTGCAGAACCTCCTTGATTCAGGTGGTGGCCAGGGGTTGTGCCGGGCTGAGGTAGTGCACGGCGGTCTGTGCGGTGTGTCGGGCGAGGAGGCCCTGTAGTTCCTCCGCCGCGACCTTGAGGAGGTCGCCGTCGCGGGTGGCGTGGAGGGTTTCGAGGACGAAGGCGACGTGTGTGGAGTTCTCGGTCACACGGGTGCGGTGGGCGTCGCGGTGGTTCCAGTGGCGCGTCAGGACGGTGTCGGCGTCGGCGTAGATGATCTCGCCGGGCTTGGGGGTCTCCACGGTGTCGGGCTCGCCGAGCGGGGTGAAGGACTCGGTGCCGTCCGCGTACCGGATGTCTACGTCGCCGGTGACGTGGTCCAGGTCGAAGGCGCCGGCGGGCAGCCCGTGCCGGACGGAGACGGCGTTGTAGGAGTCGACGGCCGGGTTGATGCGTGGCAGCGTCCCCTTCTTGGCGAGGCGGCGGCCGAGCGCGTCGACGCTGGGGCGGATGCGGCGGGGGTTGGTGCCGAAGGCGCGATAGGCGGTGTGCCAGGCCTCGATGCGGGGGTCGGTCTCGTCGGCGGGGTGCCAGGTGCCGTCGGCGAATGGCTGCTCCAGCCCTTCCAGAGCGGTGACGGTGTCCGGCCAGGGCTCGCGGCCGCGTAGGCCGGTGGCGGTGATCAGGGCGATGAGGGTGTCGGGGAAGGCGCCCGCGACGGCGGGGGTGATGCGGAAGGCGGGCATGGGCGGTTCCGTGTCCTGTTGTACGGGCGTGGGTGGTTGGGCGTGCGTGAACGGGGGCAGGCGTGTACGGGCGTGCGTGATCGGGGGCGGCCGTCACGGTTTCCAGGGGCCGACGCGGTCCAGACGTCGGCGTTGCTGGTGTGCGGTGGGCACGTCGAGGCCCTGGCCGCGGGCGGTGAGCTGGTCGGCGACGGCAGTGCGGTGCTCGACGGGCTTGTGGTCGTCGTACTTGAACTTGGCCCGTACGTCGGTGACTTCCAGGCGCAGCCCGCGGATGCCGGACAGCATCCGGCCGTAGGGCGGCTGGTTCACGGCGACCGTGGCGTGATCGTCGTCGGGCTGGAAGTGGGCGAGCTGGCGGCGCAGGAGCTCGGCCTTGGCCTCGGGGTCGTCGACGACATGAGCCCGGCAGGTGAACTGGACGGCCGTGTAGTAGCTGGTGGGGACGCCGTCGGTGGGCGGAGTACCGGCGCCGGCGCGCCAGGGGCCCGGGACGAAGGCGTAGTCGCCGAAGACGGTGAAGAGGACGTTCGGGTCGTGCTCGATCGCCTTCCAGACCGGGTTGGGCCGGGCCAAGTGGATCAGGAGGTGGCTTCCGCCGCCGGTGAGGTCGCCGGTGAAGTGGGTGGGTACGGCGATGGGCGGGTGGCCCGGTGGGCCGTTGACGGTCAGCTGTCCGAAGTCGTGGCCGTCGGCGATCCAGGCCCGCCATTCGGCTTCGTCGAGGCCGGCGTCCCAGGGCTGGATGAACATGCTGGTCTCCTTGGGTCGTCGGCTGTGGGGCGGCCTGCGGAACTGCTCAGGTCAGGGCGAGAAAGCTGACGGCGACGGCGGCGGTGCCCTACGGGTGCCGAGGCCGCCGAGGAAGTCGGCGCCTCCATGGGCGAGAGGGCTGCCCAGGGCCAGCAGCAGAGCGATCACAGCACAGCCTTTACCATCATTGGAACGACCGCACCGTACAACGCAACGACCAGTCCGTGTCAACCGAACGACCGCGCGGTGCACTGTGATGGTCAATGGCGAGGATGAGGATGGAGATCCGATGGTCGAGACAGCGGTAGCCCTGCGGACGGTCGCGCACAACGTCCGGGCCGCCCGCACCCGCGCGGGCCTGTCCCTGGAGGAACTCAGCCGACGCTCCCAGGTGAGCAAGGGAGCCCTGGTGGCGCTGGAGAAGGCGCAGGGCAACCCCAACCTGGCCACACTGGTCCGGCTGGCCGACACCCTCGGCATCTCGGTGTCCGCACTGATGCAGGGGCCGCCCGAAGACCGCGTCCGCGTCGTGGCCGCCGACAGCGTGGCACCCCTGTGGACCGGCGACCGCGGCGGCGAGGCCCGGCTGATGCTGACGACCTCCGGTCCGGCGCCGGTGGAGGTCTGGCGCTGGCGTCTGGAACCGGACGAGGAGTACCCGAGCCATCCCCACCAGGCCGGAGTCGTCGAGACCGTCAGTGTCACCTCCGGCCGGATGGCCCTGATCGTCGACGGCACCGAACACGCCCTGGAGGCCGGTCAGACCGCCACGTTCGACGGCGACACCTCTCACGCCTACCGTGGCGCCGGCACCGGGACCTGCACCCTGATCATGACGGTCCACCTGCCGCCCGGCCCCGCCTCCACCGCCTGACCCGGCGGGCGGTCCGCCCGCCGGGCCTGCGTCGGGGCACCGCGCCTGGCGGTCTTTGCCTGCCCGGGTGCTGTCATAGCCGTATCAGCTAACATAGAATAATTAGATAGATGAATTGGCTGTTGTCGGCGAGGAGTGGCCGTGGACTTCGGGTTGACCAACGAGCAGGACCTGTTGCGGGCGACGGCACGGCAGTTCGTCGCCGACGTGTGCCCGGCCGAGAAGGCCAAGCAGTGGGACGAGGAGAGCGTCGTACCGCCGGAGCTGTTCCGCGGGATGGCCGAGCTGGGGTGGTTCTCGCTGCCGTTCAGCGAGGAGGAGGGCGGGGACGGCGGAGGACCACTCGAACTCATCCTGATCGCCGAGGAGTTGGGGCGGGCCAGCTTCGACGTCGCCATGTGCTACATCGGGGTGCTCATCCCCGGCATCACGGTGTTCCGGTGGGGCAGCGACGCACAGCGCGCCTTCATCCGTGAGCGCGTCATGACCGGCCGCCATCGGCTCGCCGTCGGCCTCAGTGAGCCGGACAGCGGATCCGACGCCGCGGCGCTGCGTACCACCGCCGAGGACCACGGCGACCACTTCCTCGTCCGGGGCCAGAAGGCGTGGTGCACCGGCGCCGGACTGCCCGACACCACCCTCGCGACGTATGTGCGCACCGGACCCCGCGAACCCAAGCACGGCGGCATCAGTCTCCTGCTCGTCGATCCCGCGACGGACGGCGTCGAGATCCGCCGGACGCCGACGCTGGCCCGGCACATCCTGGGCACCAACGAGGTCTTCCTCAACGACGTCCTGGTGCCGAAGGAGAACCTCGTCGGCCCCCGGGACGAGGGCTGGAAGGTCATGCTCTCCAACATCGAACTGGAGAAGGTGATCATCAGCGGGGGATACCTCGGGGCGGCCCAGGCCACCCTGGACGAAATGCTGGAGTACGCCCGCGACCGGCACGCCTTCGGCCGCCCGATCGGGAACTTCCAGTCGCTCGCCCACGCCATGGCCGACCTGCAGACCGAGATCGACTCCGCCCGGCTGCTCGCCTACCGCGCGGCCTGGCTGCTCGCCCAGGGCAAGCCGTGCACGCGGGAGGGTTCGATGGCCAAGCTGAAGGGGTCGGAGACCTATGTGGCCGCCGCCCGGCTCGGCATGCAGGTCCTCGCGGGACACGGCTTCTCGACGGAGAGCGTGATGAGCTTCCGCTACCGGGAGTCGATCGTCGCCACCATCTCCGGGGGCACCAGTCAGATCCAGCGCAACGGGATCGCCCGGAGCATGGGGCTGCGTTCCTACTGACCCTCGGTCTGTCCTTCGGCCTGCCCTTCGGTGTCCTCGACCTGCCCGGCCAGCCACTTCGCGTGCCGCGCGTAGTGGCTCCGGTCGCGGGTCACCCAGATCCCGGAGGCGCGGGCCAGTACGGCCCCGCCCGGCGCGAGCGTCAGCTCGCCGGCGATGTACCAGCGTGATCCTTCTCGCCGGTCGGCCCACACCCGCAGCTCCAGCGGCCGTTCCACCGGCACCGGCTTCACGAAGCTCACCGTCAGCTCGGCCGTCACGCTCATCACGCCGTGCAGCAGCGGGAGATGGCCGAGGCAGTCGTCCAGGACGGCCGCCGTCCAGCCGCCGTGCGCGACATCGGGCCCGCCCTCGTGGGAGCGCGGGCAGCTCAGCTCGAACCACGCCACGCCGTCTTCGGCGAGCCGTTCGCGCTCCACCCCCAGTCGGCACGCCCCGAGGGCGCGGCACCCGCCGCAGAGGGTCACGCCCCCGGCGGTCCGGGGCGGCTCCGGCATGCCGGTTCCCGCCCAGTGCCCGTTCGGTGCCGCCGCTCCGGACACTCCGGTCCCGCCGGTTCCCGTCGTCGACATTGCTGTGCTCCTCGGTGTCTGTCTGTCAGGCGTCGGCGAGCAGCGGACGCAACTTCCCCGCGATCAGCTGCACTTGGCGGGCGACCATCTCCTCGGGCATGCCAGCCAGGGACGCCCACAGGAACACCCCCTCGACGGGCAGCCCGCTCACGTACTCCCTGATGGCGTCCGCGACGGTCTGCGGGGTGCCGTACAGGAACTGACCGACGCCGGTCGCGCTCAGCCCGGTCTCCCGCCACTTCTCGGGGTCGATCGGCCGGGGGGCGGGCTGATCGGTCCCCTCCACCATGTACCGGCGGTAGCTGTCCCACTGGTACGCCAGATGCTTGCGCACCACCGGCCAGTCGCCCTCGGGGTCCTCGGTGACGAACGTGGTGAACGATCCCTGCATCCGGGCCGTCGACATGTCGTACCCGCTCTCGGCGAGCCCGTCCCGGTACGGGGCCAGCAGCGCCGGGTTGAGCGACAGCAGGCCGGTGCCGAGCCGGCCGGCCCGCCGGGCACCCTGCGGACCCTGGTAGCCGAGCCAGATCGGCAGCGGATCCTGGACCGGGCCCGGGGTGACCAGTGCTTCGGCCCACAGGCCGCGGATATCCCGTACGCGCTGGTCGGTCGTGGTGTAGCGCTTGGTGAGGTCGGCGCCGTACAGGCGGTACTCGGGGACCCGGTAACCGGTGCCGAGACCGAGGTCCAGGCGGCCGTCGCTGATGATGTCCACGATCGCGGCCTGTTCGGCGATCTCGGGTGCCGCGTGGAGCGGTGCGGGGACGACCGCGGTGCCCAGGCGGACCCGTCGGGTGCGGGCCGCGGCGGCGGCCGCCATGGTGAGCGGCTGGGGGAGGTAGCCGTCCTCGAAGCCGTGGTGCTCGGAGAACCAGACCGAGTCGAGGCCCAGCCGGTCCGCCTCCTCGCACATCTCCAGGGCGAAGCCGTACAGCCGCGACCAACGCTGCCGCCAGGGCGGCGGGTTGCGCAGGTCGAAGTAGATTCCCACCTTCATGCGGGGCCGCCTTTCGTGGTGCCTTTCGTGGTGGCTGCCGTGGTGTCGGCCGCGAGGGGATTCGCCAGCCGGATCGCCGCGTGCGCGACGGTCACCCCGTCCCCGGGAGGCAGCAGCCGTACCGGGCGCAGTTCCAGGGTCTCGATGTCGGGAAGGTCCTCGACCATCGCCGAGAGCCGGAGGACAAGCTCCTCCAGGGCCGCGAACTCCACGCCCCGTCCCTCCAGCAGGGGCGTCGCCCGCAGCGAGCGGACCATCTCGCGGGCGTCGCGGTCGCTCAGCGGGGTGACGCGGTGGGCGATGTCCGCCATGAGGTCGGCGTAGTCCCCGGTCAGGCCGAAGGAGACGACCGGGCCGAACACCGGGTCGGCGCTGACGGACAGGAACGCGTCCGGGCCGGGGCCGGGACCGGTGTCGCGTACGGCGATCCCGTACGCGGCCAGCAACTCGGCGGCGACCGGCGCGGGAACGGGTCCGGCCGCGCAGTCGGCGACCAGCGACCGGGCGTGCTCGGCGTCGATCCCCGCGAGGTCCGGGACGACGCCCGCCGGGGTGCCGCGCCAGGCCTGGTAGGCCGCCGCGTGTCCGAGTGAACCGGCCGCGGCCTCGGGGAACGTGTAGGTGGGGACGACCAGGTCGCCCCGGTGCAGGAGTTCGGCGACGCCCGCGCCGCCCAGGAAGCTGGCCACCACCGGTTTGTCGGGGCGGGCCGCTGCCGCGTCGAGGATCGCCGACGCGACCTCGTCCGGTTTGTCCGCCAGTGGTGGCATGAACAGGACGATGGCCGCGTCGATGTCGTCGTCCGCCAGCACGGCGTCCAGGGCCTTGCGGTAGTGGGCCGCGGTGGCCATGGGGGTCAGGTCGACCGGGTTGGAGACGTCGGCCCGGGGCGCGAGGGCCGCGCGGAGCGTCTGCCGGGTGCGTTCACCGAGTGCGGGGACGCGCAGACCGCTCGCCGTACACGCCCCGACCGTCAGTGCCGCCGGACCGCCCGCGTTGGTGATCACCGCGACCCGGTCGCCGGGCGGCGGAGGCTGGTGGGCGAGCAGCAGGGCCACGTCGAACAGTTCCTGGAGACTGCGGGTGCGGATCACGCCGGACTGGGCGAACAGCGAACTCACCGCCGAATCGGCGGGCCCCGGGTGGACCGCGACGATCGGCTTGCGCGGTGCGATCCGGCGGGCGACGCGGGCGAACCGGCGCGGATTGCCGAAGGTCTCGACGTGCAGCAGGATCACTGAGGTCTCCGGGTCCTCCTCCCACCACTGGAGCAGATCGTTCGTGGACACGTCCACGGCGTGGCCCACCGACACGAAGCCGGAGAAGCCGAGCCCGAGGCGCCGGGCGAAGTCGAGCACCGCGAGCCCCAGCGGCCCGGACTGGCTGGACATCGCCACCCGGCCGGGCGTCGGCAGTGCGGGCGAGAAGGTCGCGGCCAGCCGTGCGGCCGGCGTCGTGTTGACGACGCCCATGCAGTTCGGGCCCACCAGCCGCATACCGGAC
Source organism: Streptomyces sp. NPDC057474 (assembly GCF_042802555.1). Taxonomy (NCBI): domain Bacteria; kingdom Bacillati; phylum Actinomycetota; class Actinomycetes; order Kitasatosporales; family Streptomycetaceae; genus Streptomyces; species Streptomyces sp. NPDC057474. The sequence goes on from NZ_JBHVDX010000136.1 coordinate 16,288, forward strand.
GCACGGGCGAAACGGGCCAGCTCCAGCTCGGTCGCCCGGCCTTCGACTCCCGTCTCCCCGAAGCCGGTCGAGACGACGACCACCGCCTTGACGCCGGCTTCCGCGCACTCCCGTACGACGTCGGGCACGGCCTCGGCCCGTACGGCGACCAGCGCCAGGTCCGGCGGTTCGGGAAGCTCGCGGACGCTCGCGTGAGCCCGGACGCCGGCGATCTCCTCCGCCCGTGGGTTGACCGGGAACACGCCGCCGGTGAAGCCGCCACGCAGCAGGTTGGCCACGATCTCGTGGCCGATCGTCAGCGGGTCGCGGTTGGCGCCGATCACGGCGACCGACCGTGGTTCGAGCAGGGGCCGCAGGGAGCGCCGTACGGCGGTGTGCTCGCGGCGCTCGGCCCGGGCCACGGCCAGGGCCTGCGGGTCGACGGCTATCTCGAAGTGGATGATCTGGCCCGGCGGCCCGGCCTCGACGCGGTAGCCGGAGCCGAGGAAGACGTTGATCATCCGCGTGTTGTCGGCGAGGACGTCCGCCTCCAGCACCCGGATGCCGCGGGTGCGGGCGGCGGCGGCGATGTGCTCCAGGAGCAGTCGGCCGAACCCCTCGCTCTGGTGGTCGTCGCGGATGGTGAAGGTCACCTCCGCGTGCTCCGGATGCTCCGGGTCGCGGACGTAGCGGACCAGGCCGGCGATCTCGTCGCCGGCCAGGGCGACGAGAGCCAGCTCGTCGAGGTAGTCCACGTGGGCGCCGCGCCGGATGACGTCGTCGCGGGCGCGGACCACCGGGCCGAGGGAGCGGTAGGCGAGGGTGGCCCGGGACAGGCTGCCGACGAACGCGACCAGACGGTCGGCGTCCTCGGGGCGGATCGGCCTGACGAAGGTCGACCGCCCGGTCCTGACGAGTCCGGGCCGTTCGAGGTCCTCGGGGTACGGGGGAGTGGTCACCGTCGGTTCGCTTCGGCGCCGCTCAGACGGCCGCCTCCTGGGGAGTCTGGTCGGGCAGGTCGAAGAGCTCGTTGAACGTCCCGCGTGTGACGCGCTCGCGGATGTCGTCCGGCACACCGTCGAACAGGTCGTGCAGCGTGGCCTGGGTGTGGCCGTAGGTGCCCTCCAGATGGGGGTAGTCGTCGCCCCACATCACGTTGCGGTAGCCGGTCGACTCGACGATCTCCACCGAGCTCTTGTCGTGCTGGAAAGACGCGTACACCTGCTGCCGGATGATCTCGCTGGGCAGCCGGCTCAGCTTCGGCCGGACGAACATGCCGTGCTGACGGTAGGCCTCGTCCATCCGGTCGCCGATGGCCGGCACCCAGCCCGCGCCGCCCTCCGCGATGAGGATCTTCAGGTCCGGGTGACGGTCCAGGGCACCGCCCGCGACCATGTGGGACACCACGCGCATGCCCGGGTAGGTCGTCTCCATGTAGTTGACGACCGCGCCGCCGGGGCCGCGGAAGACGACGTTCTGACCGCCCGTGCCGATGTGGAAGCCGAGCACCATGCCCGCCCGCTCGGCCGCGGTCCACAGCGGCTCCCAGCGGTCGAGGGCGTACTCCTCGCCCTGCCTGGTCGAGCACGGCAGGAAGACCGTCTGGAAGCCCAGCTCGGCCGCCCGCTCCAGCTCGGCGACCGCGTCACCGATGTCGGCGGTCGAGACACAGGCGGTGGTGATCACGCGCTTGTTCTTGCTGAGGATCTCCTCGTGCGCCCAGTCGTTCCAGGCCCGCACGGTCTCCCGGGCGAGCTCCCGGTCGGTGATCGACACCAGCCAGAACCCCATGGAGGGGAAGGCCAGTTGGGCCCACACACCCTCCTGGTCGAGGTCCTTGAGGCGGACGTTCAGGTCCCAGGCGCCCGGCGGGCGCATCGCGTCCATGAAGTCGCCGAGCTGGCGGTCGATGCGCTCCCCGTCGATGTACAGCATCTCGTACTTCTCACCGCGCTCGCTGCGCGGAGCGCGGGCGCCGAGCCGTGCGGGGAGCCTCTCGGTCCACACGTCGGCGGGTTCCATCACGTGCGAGTCCCCCGAGTTGACCCAGATCTTCGACATGACGCCCCTTCGGGTCAATGGATGTAATCAGTTAGCGATTTTAGTTGTATGGGCGGTCGAATGGGAAGGCCGGGAAGGTGAGAGATCAGGTCCGGCGCCGCTCGATCTCCGCCGCCAGCTGCGGCAGCACTTCGAAGAGGTCCCCGACGACGCCGTGGTCGGCGAGTTCGAAGATGGGGGCGTCGGCGTCCTTGTTGACGGCGACGATGGTCTTCGACGTCTGCATGCCCGCCCGGTGCTGGATCGCGCCGGAGATGCCGGCGGCGAGGTAGAGCTGCGGGGAGACCTGGGTGCCGGTCTGGCCGACCTGATGGCTGTGCGGGTACCAGCCCGCGTCGACCGCGGCCCGGGAGGCCCCGACGGCCGCGCCGAGCGCGTCGGCGACCCGCTCGATGAGGGCGAAGTTCTCGGCGCCGTTCACGCCCCGGCCGCCGGAGACCACGATGTCGGCCTCGGTCAGCTCGGGACGGTCGCCGCGCTCCCGCGGTGTGCGGGACAGGATGGTGACGGCGGCGGAGGCCGGGCCGAAGGCGATGTCCTGCTTCTCGACGACCGGGGAGACGGGAGCGGGTTCGGGCGCGGTGGCGTTCGGCTTGACCGTGATGACCGGGACGCCCTGGGTGACGTGCGCCGTCACCTGGTGGGTCGCCGCGAACGCCGACTGCTCGGTGACCGGGCCGTCGGGCCCGGGGACGATGTCGACGGCGTCGGTGATGAGCCCGGAGCCGAGCCGGAGCGCGACCCGTGCCGCGGTCTCCTTGCCGTCCGGCCCGGAGGGCAGCAGGATCGCCGCCGCGCCCGTGCGCTCGGCGATCTGCGTGAGGGCGTCGACGGCCGGGGTGACGAGGTACTCGCCGACCTCCGGGGCGTCCACGACGTAGACCTTGTGCGCGCCGTACCGGCCGAGGACCTCGGTCGCGGTGTCCGCGCCCGGACCGAGGTGGACGGCCGAGGGCTCGCCCAGCCGGCGGGCCAGCGTGAGCAGTTCGAGGGTCGGCTTGCGTACGGCGCCGTCGGTGTGGTCGACGAGGACGAGGATCTCGGGCATGGTGCTGCGCTCCTGTCGCTGGGCGGGGGTCAGATGAACTTCTTGGCGGTGAGGAACGCGGCCAGTGCGGCGCCGCCCGCACCCTCGTCGGCGACGATCTCGCCCTTCGTGCGCGGCGGGCGCCTGGCCGTGGTGTCCACGGCCGACCGGGCGCCGCTCCGTCCGACCCGCGCCGGGTCGATCCCGAGGTCGGCGAGGTCGAGGGTCTCGACCGGCTTCTTCTTCGCGGCCATGATCCCCTTGAACGAGGGGTAGCGCGCGTCGCCGGTGCGGTCGGTCACCGACACCACGGCCGGCAGGGTGCCCCGGACGCGCACGGTGGCCCCGTCGCCCTCCCGCCGCCCGCTGACGGTGCTGTCCTCGACCGTCAGTTCGTCGAGATGGGTGAGGGCCGGGACACCGAGGCGCTCGGCCAGCAGTGCCGGTACGACGCCCATGGTGCCGTCGGTCGAGGCCATCCCGCACAGCACGAGATCGAAGCCGTGCCGCTCGATGGCGCCGGCCAGGGCGAGCGACGTACCGAAGGCGTCGCTGCCCTCGATGTCGTCGTCGCTCACGTGGACGGCGGAGTTCCCGCCCATGGCGAGCGCCTTGCGCAGCGCGTCCTTGGCGTCGTCGGGCCCGATGGTGAGATAGCTGATCTCGGTGTCGCCGTCACCCGACTCGGCGATCCGCAGCGCCTGCTCGATCGCGTACTCGTCGAGTTCGGACAGAGTCGAGTCGACCGAGGCCCGGTCGGTGGTGCCGTCCTCGGTGAAGGTGCGGTCGGCCGCGGCGTCGGGCACGTGCTTCACACAGACAACGATCTTCACGGCACCCCTCCTGTAGGTTGAATGAGTGCTAATAGCTAACTATATAGATCGGGTGGAGCGCGAGTCCCTGCTTCAATCCGTCGAATTGGTTGACTGATTGCGCTGATAGCTGGAAGATCTGGGCACTGAGCCGCGAGGAGGCGCCATGGCCGGTGACTGGGACACCGCTGACAGGTACTTCGAGCCCCAGGTGGAGACCATGCCCCGCGAGCTGTTGCGGGCATGGCAGGAGGAACGGGTACTGGAACTCGTCGAGTACGCCTATGCGGGCTCCTCCTTCTACCGCGAACTCTGGGACGAGCACGGGGTGCACCCGCGCGACATCCGCTCCCTGGCGGACTTCCGGGAACGCATACCGTTCATCGACAAGGAAATGGTGCGCGCCCACCGGGCCCGCACGGGCGACCCCTTCGGCGGTCTGCTCTGTGTGCCGGGAGAGGAGCTGACCTCCGTCTCCTCCAGTTCGGGCACCACCGGCGACCCGGAGTTCTTCGCCGAGATCTGGCAGGACGCCCCGCCCCTGGTGACCGCGCAGGTGCGTGACCTGTGGGAGCTGGGCCTGCGGCCCGGGGACCGGGTGCTGAGCCCGCCCGGCACCTTCCGGAACCTCATGGACCCGGGATACCAGGCCCTCGGCGCCGTGGTCATCGAGGTGGACACCTGGATGGGGAAGATGCACGAGGTCGTCGAGGCCCTGCGCACCTACCGGCCCGCCTATCTGCAGATGATGTATCCGCAGATGGTGGAGCTGGAGCGGCTGGCCGAGAAGACGGACCTCAAGGAGGCGTTCTCCTCCCTCAAGGGCGCCTCGTGCGCCGGGCAGCCCCTCAGCCGCAGGATGCGCGAGCGGATCCGCGACGACTGGGGCATCGACGTCTACGAGTACACCAGCGCCGCCGACACCGGCACCGCCTGGGAGTGCCGTGAGCACGACGGCTTCCACCTCTGGGAGGACACCGTCTTCGCGGAGTGCGTCGAGGTCGACGAGAACGGCTGGCGCGACGTCCCCGAGGGCGACCTCGGCGAACTCGTCGCCACCGACCTGGACAACCGGGCCGCCCCGCTGATCCGCTACCGCAGCGAGGACCTCGTCCGCCTGTCCGGCGAGACCTGCGGCTGCGGCCGCACCCACGCCCGGATGTGGGTGGCCGGCCGGCGCGGCGACGAGACGCTGGTCCAGGGGCGCTCCGTGGTCCTGCGGGACATCTGGACGGCCGTGGAGGACCAGCCGGAGACCGTCGCCGGCGTCTTCCAGATCGTCCGGGACCGCCGCGAGGTAGACGAACTGCGGCTGCGCGTCGGCTACGACCCCGCAATCACCGGTGACGTCGACGCCCTGGCCGGCCGACTGGGCAAGGCCGTGCGGATGCGCACCGGAGTCGAGCCGGTGCTCGACCTGCGCACCGAGGAAGACCTGTTGAAGACCATGACCAGCGTCGCCAAGTTCCCCCGGGTGGTGAAGAGCTGATGGCCCGCGCCGACACCCTGGCCCGCGCCAGGGAACTCGACCGCCCCGAACTCGCCTACCTCGTACGCTTCCCCACCGCCGACGGCATGCGGGAGACCGAACTCACCTGGGCGGAACTCGCCCGGGACACCGACTGGGCCACCGCACGCCTGCGGGAGCACGGCCTCGCCGCGGGGCAGCGGGCCCTGCTGACGATGTCCGGCTTCGAGGGCTTCTGGGGCCACGCGGCCATCGGCGCCCTGCGCGCGCTGAAGGTGACGTACGGCATCGCCGAAGCGATGGGCTGGGACCACCGCCGCACCGCGGTCTTCCACCGCGAACTGCGCCCGCACGCGGTGATCGGGCTGTCCGCCGAGACCCTGGAGGGGCTCGCCGGCGCCGCCGACCTCGGCGAGATGTTCCGGCCGACGTCCGTCGTCCTGGCCCGGCCCTCCGCCGTGCCGGTGCTGCGCGGGGTGGGCGTGTCCGCCTGTCTGTTCGCGCCGGTGGGCCCGGCGCTCGCCCTGGAGTGCCCCGAGCGGGGCGGCGCGCACGTCAACGCCGCCGAATGGCGCTTCGGCGACCGCGACGGACAGCTGTTCGTCGCGGCGGGGGAGCAGCGCACGTCGACGCTGCCGGAGACCCCGCTCGGCGTCGCCGGCCGCGTCGTCACCGGCCGGTGCGCCTGCGGCGGCGACGACCCGCGCGTGCTGTTCACCGAGGGCGACCGGCCCCTGTCATCGAGGAGTTGAGGATGTCCGCAGGAGTGTCCGAAGGAGTGGCCGAAGAGGCGTCCGAAGGGGTGGCCGAAGGAGCGTCCGAAGGGGTGGTCGACGGCCGTGTCGTGGTCGTCACCGGCGCGGGCAACGGCATCGGCCGGGCCCACGCCCTGGCGTTCGCCGCGCACGGCGCGAAGGTCGTCGTCAACGACCTGGGCGGCGGGCGGGACGGGGCGGGCGCCTCGGCCGGACCCGCCCAGGCCGTGGTGGACGAGATCGTCGCGGCCGGCGGCGAGGCCGTGGCCAACACCGACGACATCTCCACCTGGGACGGGGCCGCCGGTCTCGTCCGGCAGGCCGTGGACACCTACGACGGCCTGGACGTGCTCGTCAACAACGCCGGCATCCTGCGCGACCGGATGATCGTGTCGATGACCGAGCGGGATTGGGACAGCGTGCTCGCCGTCCACCTCAAGGGCGGCTTCGCCACCCTGCACCACGCCGCCGCGTACTGGCGCGAGCGCGCCAAGGCCGGTCACGCCAACGACGCCCGGGTGATCAACACGACCTCCCCGTCCGGCATCTTCGGCAACCCGGGCCAGTCCAACTACGGCTCCGCCAAGGCCGGAATCGCCGGCCTGACCGTCATCGCCGCGGCCGAACTCGCCCGCTACGGCGTGACGGTGAACGCCATCGCGCCCACCGCGCTCACCCGGCTGACCGAGGACATCGAGATGATGAAGCGGGCCGCGGAGAGCCAGGACCTGACCCCGGAAGCCATCTCACCGCTCGTCGTGTGGCTGGGCTCGGCCGCGTCGCGCGAGGTGACCGGCCGGGTGTTCGGTGTCGTCGGCAACCGGATCACCGTACTGGAGGGCTGGGTCAACGGCCCCGCCGCGAACGCCGAGACCCGGTGGACGCCGGAGGAACTGTCGTCCGTCGTCCCGAACCTGGTCGCCAAGGCGGCTCCCAACGCCGACGCGCTCGGCAACCGGAACGGGGCCTGAGATGACGACGACCACGCGACAGCCCGTCGCCGAAGGCCTGTTCACCTGGCCACCCTCCGCCTCCGAACCGCCCAGGCTCATCGCCTCCGAGTGCACGGCGTGCGGCCTGGTGAGCTTCCCGGCGGCCTCCGACTGCGTCCGGTGCGCGAGCACGGAGTCGAACGAGCTGCTGCTCGCCGACCGCGGCACGCTGTGGACGTACACCACCCAGGACTTCCGGCCGCCGTCCCCGCCCTACGACGGCCCCGAGGCCTTCGAACCGTACGCGGTCGGCTACGTCGAGCTCCCCGGCGAGCTGCTGGTCGAGGCCCGCCTCACCGAACCCGACCCGGAGAAGCTCAGGATCGGACAGGACATGCGGCTGACGCTCGTGCCCTACACCGTGCGGGACGACGGCACGGAGGTCATGACGTTCGCGTTCGCCCCGGCCGAAGAGTCCGCCCCGGCCGAAGAGTCCGCCCAGCCCGAGGAGGAGACATCATGACCGAGGCCGTCATCATCGGCGTTGGGCTCCACCCCTTCGGCCGGTTCCCCGGAAAGCCGGCACTGGACATGGGCGCCGACGCGGTACGACTCGCGCTCGCCGACGCGGGCGTCAACTGGCCGCAGATCCAGGGCGGTTACATCGGCAGCTACGAGGTCGCCAACCCCGACGCGATCGTCGGCCGGCTGGGCCTCACGGGCATCCCGCTGCGCGGCGTGTTCAACGGCTGTGCGACGGCCGGTACGGCGGTGGCACTGGCCGCCCGCGCCATCGAGACCGGCGAGCACGACCTGACCATCGCGATCGGCCTCGACAAACACCCGCGCGGCGCGTTCGCCGCCGACCCGTCCGTGGCCGGCATCCCCTCCTGGTACGGGCAGACCGGGCTCTTCCTCACCACGCACTTCTTCGGCATGAAGATCAACCGTTATATGCACGAGCACGGCATCTCCCACGAGACGCTCGCCCGCGTGGCATCGAAGAACTTCGGCAACGCGGCCGGAAACGAGAAGGCCTGGCGTCGTACGCCCTTGTCGGCCGAGGAGATCCTCGCTTCCCCGGTCCTCAACCACCCGCTCCGCCAGTTCATGTACTGCGGACCGAACGAGGGTGCCGCAGCCGTAGTGATGTGCCGTGCCGACCAGGCCCACAAGTACACCGGGAAGCCCGTCCGGGTCCGGTCCACGGCCCTGCGCAGCCGTCGGCTCGGCGCCTTCGAGGTGCAGAGCCCGTCGTTCCCGGTCGGGGAGGTCGTCGAGAGTCCGACGGTGGACGCCTCCCGCGCGGCGTACGAACTGGCGGGCATCGGTCCCGAGGACGTGGACGTGGCACAGCTCCAGGACACCGACGCCGGGTCGGAGATCATCCACATGGCCGAGAACGGCCTCTGCAAGGACGGCGAACAGGAGCGCCTGATCGCCGAGGGTGCCACGGAGATAGGCGGTCGGCTCCCGGTCAACACCGACGGCGGCCTGCTCGGCAACGGGGAACCGATCGGCGCCTCCGGGCTGCGGCAGATCCACGAGATCGTGCTCCAGCTGCGGGGTACGGCGGGCACGCGTCAGGTATCGGGCACACCCCGTGTCGGCTACACCCACCTGTACGGCGCGCCCGGCGCGTCGGCGGTGACGATCCTCTCGACCTGAGCGCACGACGATTCCTGCGCGCACGACGACTTCCTGAGCGCACGATGATTTCTCTCGACCCGAGAGCACAGGGACCCGGAATGGAACAGGACATGCAGGACTTCGCCGCCGAGGCGCGCCGCTTCCTCGACGCGCACGCGACGAAGGCCCCCGACCGTGCCGCCGTCACCTGGGGTGAGGGCGACGACTCGATGGCGTACTTCAGCAGCCTCCCGCCCGAGCGGGAGGCGGAGCACGTGCGGCGGGCGCGCGCGTGGCAGCGGACCCGCCACGAGCACGGCTTCGGATGGATCACCGGCCCGCCCGAGTACGGCGGCCGGGGCCTGACCCCCGTCCATGACCTGCTGTACGACGCCATCGAGTCCGAGTACGACGTCCCCGACACCGGCGTGCTGAGCGTGGTCGGCCTCGGAATGATCGGACCGACGGTCCTCGCCCACGCCCAGCCCCCCATCAAGGAACGCTGGCTGCCGGCGATGTACCGCGGGGACGCCATCGCCTGCCAGCTGTTCAGCGAGCCCGGCGCCGGATCCGACCTGGCGAGCGTGGCGACCCGGGCCGTCCGCGAGCGGCGTGGGGGCACCTCCCGCGCGAGCGAAGCCGAGAGCGGGGGAGACTGGGTGCTCAACGGGCAGAAGGTGTGGACGTCGGTCGCCCAGCACAGCGAGATCGGGCTCGCCCTGACCCGTACCAACCCCGACGCGCCCAAGCACCGGGGCATCACGGCCTTCCTGGTCCCCATGGACGCCCCCGGCGTCGAGGTCCGGCCGCTGCGGCAGATGACCGGCGGCGCCGACTTCAACGAGGTCTTCCTCACCGACGTCCGCGTCCCCGACGACCACCGCCTCGGTGAGGTCGACGGCGGCTGGACGGTCGCCCTCACCACCCTGATGAACGAGCGCGACACGGTCGGCAGCGAGGGCGCGGGCCCGGTGGGCGCCGCCCTCTCCCCGGAGCACCTCTCGGCGCTGATGCGCGCCACCTGGACCTGGGACGACCGCGCTCTGCGCGCCCGCCTCGCCGAACTCCTCGTCGACGCCCTCGCCACCGGCTACCTCAACGCCCGTGCCCAGCGCACCCTGAGAGCAGGGGGTGCTCCCGGGCCCGAGAGATCCGTCGCCAAGCTGATGTACGGTCAGAATCTCACCCGCGCGGCCCACTTCGTGTCCGAGTGCCTCGGCCCCCGCATCATCGCCGACACCGGCCAGTGGGGCACGTACGCCTGGTCCGAACTCCTCCTGGCCACCCCGGCGTTGCGCATCCTCGGCGGCACCGAGGAGATCATGAAGAACATCCTCGCGGAACGGGTCCTCGGTCTGCCGAAGGAGGCACGCGCATGAGCGCCGACGAAAGCGAACTGCAGGAACTGCGTTCGTCCGTACGGGAGTTCCTGGAGGCCAAGTCTCCCGAGGAGGCCGTGCGCAAGCTCATGGAGAGCGAGCCGCGCTTCGACCCCGACGTGTGGGCACAGGCCGCCGACCAGCTGCGTCTGCCGGGTCTGGTGATCCCGGAGGAGTACGGCGGTGACGGCTTCGGACCGGTCGAACTCGGCGTCGTGCTGGAGGAGATGGGACGCGCCCTGCTGTGCGCGCCCTTCTTCTCGACGATCGTGCTCGCGGCCCAGGCCCTGCTGGCGTCGGGGGACGAGGATGCCTGCGCCCGCCATCTGCCCGGCATCGCCGCCGGACGGACCACGGCCACCCTCGCGGTCGCCGAGGACGGCGGCTCCTGGGACCCCGCCCTGATCTCCGCGCGCGCGGTACCGGACGGGGACGGCGGCTGGAAACTGAGCGGCCGCAAGAGCTTCGTCATCGACGGGACGACGGCCGATCTGATCCTCGTCGTCGCCCGCACCATCGCCGGCCCGTCGTTCTTCGCGGTGGACCGCACGGCCCCGGGCGTGACGGCGGAACCGATGGAGACCCTGGACGCCACCCGGGCGATGGCCCGGCTGACCTTCGACGCCGTGGCCGCGACGCCCGTCGGCGCGGACGGGGCGGGCGGGCGCACCATGGCCAAGGTCCTGGACATCGCCTCGGTCGGGCTGGCCGCCGAACAGTCGGGCGGGGCACGCCGGTGCCTGGAGATGAGTGCGGACCACGCCCGGACCCGGCACCAGTTCGGCCGGCCGATCGGCGCCTTCCAGGCCGTCAAGCACAAGTGCGCCGACATGCTCGTCCAGGTGGAACTCGCCGAGGCGTCGTCCCGGGAGGCGGCGCGGCTGGCCGCCGAGGGCGCGCCGGACTTCCCGGTCGCCGCCGCCGTGGCCCATGCCTGCTGCTCACGGGCGTACATGGTCGCGGCGATGGAGAACATCCAGGTCCACGGCGGCATCGGCTTCACCTGGGAACACCCGGCTCACCTGTACTTCCGCCGGGCCAAGTCCTCGCAGCTGCTGTTCGGCGGACCGGCGATCTACCACGAGCGGCTGCTGGACCGGCTCGGAATCTGAGGACCGCGAAGCGAAAAGGGGGAGGC
>NZ_JBHVDX010000137.1:0-27366 GCF_042802555.1 Streptomyces sp. NPDC057474
GCGGGGAACTGCGCGACAAGCCCCCACCCACCACCGAACCCCTCCCATCTCCACCCTCCACGGAAAGAGGCCCCACACCCCATGGAACTGTTCGACACCGCCACCGTGCTCACCCGCGTCCTCACCTCCGGCGTGGTGATGAGCATCGAGAAGAGTGACCGGGAGTTGCCCGGTCTGGAACGACTGCTGACGAAGAAGACGAGGCGGAGCAAAGCCGTCCTGCTCAACAGCCGTACCGGGGCGATACACGCCGCGTTGGCCGGTCAGGGGATCGGCCACGGGGACAGCGTGGCCCTGGCGGAGCCGGACGCGGAGACCGCCGCGTTCCTGGCCTGGCTGGGCGTGAACGTCACGACGTACGACGGGCCGGCCGCGTACGACCACATCGCGCTGGACCCGGCCAACGCCGACCGGCTCGGCGAGCTGGCCGCGGGGGCCACCGCGCCGGCGCTGGTCGTGGACCTGTCGGGCCTCGGCTTCGGCCCGGCCGCCGCCGTGCTCACCGACGACCCGCGCCTGTGGGCCCGCGCCGAGCGGCTGAAGATCTTCGGCGCCTACGACCTGCGGACGATGTGGACACAGGAGGAGGCGGACGCCGACCTCGTGCCCGGCGTCCAGTTCAACTACCGGCTCAGCCCGCTGGTCGCCGCCTGTGTGCGGATGGCCCTGACGCAGGCGGCACAGACCCAGGTGGCACAGACCCAGGCGGCACAGCACCGGCCCGCCGCGACCTCCGGAGCGACCCAGTCATGATCACCGACTTCCCGACCTCGCCGCTGCCGCTGCCCAATCCGGCGGACCTCGACGACGAACTCGCCGCCCTGGGGGGCGGTGAGATCATCCCCAAGGCCATGCGCCGCACGCTCTTCCCCGTCATCACCAAGGAAGACGTGTTCAACCTGATGCTCGCCCAGCGCCAGGCACCCGAGAAGGTCGTCGCCGACTTCGCCGAGGCCTACCGGGCGTACGTGGGCGCCGGGTTCGCGCTGCCCACGGCCAGCGGTACGTCCAGTCTGCACATGGCGCTCGTGGGCGCCGGGGTGCGGCCGGGCGACGAGGTCATCGTGCCGGCGTTCACGTTCATCGCCACCGCACAGGCGGTCGTCGCGGCGCACGCCATTCCCGTGTTCGTCGACGTCGACCCGGTCACCTACTGCATGGACCCGGCCGCCGCGGCCGCCGCGGTCACCGAGCGGACCCGGGCGCTCATGCCCGTGCACGTCCATGGTCTGCCCGCCGACGTGCCCGCCCTGCGCGCCCTCGCCGACCGGCACGGCATCGCCCTCGTCGAGGACGCCTCCCACGCCCACTCCGCGAAGATCGGCGACCGGGTCGCCGGATCCCTCGGCGACGCGGCCGGGCAGAGCCTGATGGCCGACAAGAACTTCCCGCTCGGCGGGGAGGGCGGCGTCGCGTTCTTCGCCCAGGAGGAGTCGTACGAGCGGGCCGTCTCCTACCTCGCCCGGCACGGCATCGACTACGGCATGTCCTGGGTCGCCGCCGCCTTCGGCAGCAGCCAGCTCAAGCGGCTGCCGTACTACGACGAGATCCGCGCCCGTAACGCCGCGCTGCTCGGGGAGGCCCTCCACGAGACCGGGCTGTTCACGCCGCCGCACGTGCCGGACGGGCACGTCCACGCGTACAACATGTACCGGATCACCCTGCACCCCGAGGCCGTCGGGCTCGACGACCTGCCCGTGTACGCCGTCAAGGAGGCCGTGCACGAGCTGCTGGTCGCCGAGGGTGTGCCCGCGCGTGAGTGGCAGAACACGCCCATCCCGTGCCATCTGCCCTTCCAGCACCGGGACGGGTTCGGCAACGGCTATCCGTTCAGCCTCAACCCGGGCGCCGTGCGCGACCACCGGCCGGAGGACTTCCCCGTCACCCTCGGCATGCTCGACTCCACCCTCGTCCTCTGCCGCGAGCTGCGCTCCCCGGTCGAGTACGAGCGGATCCTGCGTTACGCCGACGCCTTCCGCAAGGTCGCTCGCCGCCCCGACGCCGTTCGCAAGCTCGTCGAGGACCGCGACTACGTGCGGCCGTACGAGAAGGCGGCCCGCCTTGGCTGACATCGGTCTTTCGAACCTTTCCGACGACAAGATCCGCGTCGCCGTCGTCGGTGCCAGCGGGTACACCGGGGGCGAAATCATCCGGCTGCTCCTCGAGCATCCGCACGTCGAACTCGCCTTCCTGTCCGCCGAGCGGGCCGCCGGTGCCGCCATCGGCACCGTGCACCCGTGGCTGCGCAACCATCCGAAGGCGGGCGGGCTGAAGTTCCGGCCGCTGGCCGAGCTGGCGGAGATCGACCCCGTCGACGTCGCCTTCGGCTGTCTGCCCACCGGCGCGCTGCCCGAGCGGCTGCCGCTGATCGCCGCGCACGCCAAGCGGGTGCTGAACCTGGGCGGCGACTTCCGGCTGCGGGCCGAGGACGAGGTGCGCGCGCACTACCCGAAGACCGCCGAGCATCCGCCGCTGGAGGACTTCGCGTACTACGTACCGGAGTTGAGCACCGAGGTGCCGGACGGGCGGTTCGTGAACCTGCCGGGCTGTATGGCCGTCACGACGATCTACGCGCTCTACCCGCTCTTCGCCGGGGCCGAGCCGCTGGCCACCGACCGGGTCGTCGTCGACGCCAAGACCGGCTCCACCGGCGGCGGGCGGGGCGGCAACGAGCCGCCGGCCGAGCGCAGCGGGAACTTCCGGGTGCACAAGCTGTACGGGCACCGGCACGCGCCCGAGGTCCGGCAGGCCATCGCCGACTTCACCGGCGCGGCCGTGGACCTCCGGTTCTCCACCCACAGCCTGGACGTGGCCCGGGGCATCCTGGTCACCGCGTACGCCGAACTCCGCGACGGCGTCACCTCGTTGGACGTCAAACGGGCCTACGCCAAGGCGTACGTCGGCAAGCCGTTCGTACGGGTCCGCCCGGCACCGAAGGCTCCGCAGGACTTCCCGATGCTCAAGGCGGTCGTCGGCTCGAACGTCGCCGAGGTCGCCATCGCGGTCCAGGGCGGCCAGGTCGTCGCCGTCGCCGCCCTCGACAACCTCATCAAGGGCGCGGCGGGACAGGCCGTTCAGGCGATGAACCTGATCAGCGGCTTCGATGAGGCGGCAGGCCTGCCGACCACGGCGGTGTCGCCATGACGACGCAGCTGGAACGCCCTGCCACGGCCGTGACTCCGGCCCCGGCTCCGACCTCGCGGACCACGTCCGCCCAGGTCGCGCCCACCTCCAGGAAGCGCGGGTTCCGGTCCGCCCGCCCTCTCTACGTCGTCAAGGCCGGCAGCGCCACCCTCGACCGCGGCACCATCCACAAGGAACTCGCGGACCTGGTGGCCCGTGGCGCCCGGGTGCTGGTCGTCGCGGGCGGGGCCACCGGGATCGAGCGGCACTACGCGGCGATCGGGCGGCCGATGCCCCAACTGCGCCTGGCCAACGGCGACTCGGTGCGGTACTGCCCGCCGGAGGAGATGGCACACCTGGTCGACGCGTACGAGCGGGTGACCCTGCCCGCCGTGGAGCGGGAGCTGCGGGCGCTCGGTCTGAGCGTGTTCACCTCCGTCGCGGCGCGTGGCGGGCTCGTGAGCGGCAAGGCCAACCGTCCGCTGAAGGCGGTGTCCGGCGAGGGGCGCACCCTGGTCGTGCGTGATCACCGGGCCGGGGTGCCGACGGAGGTCGACGTCGACGGGCTGACCGCGCTGCTGGAGGCGTACGACGTCGTCTGTCTCTCACCGCCGGTCGCCGACCCGGCCGGCGGGGCACCACTGAACGTGGACGCCGACGTGCTCGCCGCCGTGCTGACCGGCGCGCTCGGCGCCGACCACCTCCGGCTGGTCACCGGCACCGCCGGGCTGCTCACCGACCCGGCCGTCCCCGACTCGACGCTGTACGACGCCTATCCGGGCGAGGGCGCGCAGTACGCGGGCGGCAGGATGCGGCAGAAGGTGCGGGCCGCCGAGATAGCCATGAAGGACAGCGGCGCGGACATCGCCATCACCGGCCCGCACACCATGAGCGAGCCCGCCGGCTGGACCCGGTTCTGGCGTACGAAGGAGCCGGCGGCCGATCTCGGGCTGCTCACCCGGGTCGCGTGCGTGCCGTCGGTGTCGCGGGACGAGGCCGAACTCGCCGCGTATCTGGCCGAGTGGTGCCGGGAGCGCGGCATGGACGCCCATGTGGACGAGGCGGGCAACCTCGTCGCCACGCGCGGCGCCGGGCCCCGGCGGCTCCTGCTCCTCGGCCACCTCGACACGGTCCCGCACCACTGGCCGGCCGAGTGGCGCGACGGCGAGCTGTGGGCGCGGGGGAGCGTCGACGCCAAGGGCAGCCTGGCGAACTTCCTGGAGGTGCTCGCCCACGCGGACATCCCCGAGGACGGCCGGCTCTGTGTGGTCGGCGCGGTCGAGGAGGAGATCTCGTCCTCCAAGGGCGCCTTCCACGTCCGCGACCGGTACCCGGCCGACGCCGTCGTCATCGGCGAGCCCAGCGGCTCGGGGACCCTGACCCTCGGCTACTTCGGGCTGTTCAAGCTCCGGGTGACCGCGTCCGTGCCCAGCGGCCACTCCGCCGGGATGGACGCCGTGTCCGCGCCGGACCACCTGATCGACGTCCTCGGCCGTATCCGGGCGGCGGTGCTCGCCGAGGCGCCGGACGCGCTCAGCGCGGTCATCGACGTGCGGGTGGAGAACGGGCGCAAGCGCGACACCGCCACCGGGATCCTCAACTTCCGGGTGCCGCCCAAGGCGGACGTGGCGGCGCTCAAGGCCGCCGCGCTGGGCCATGTCCGCGACGACGTGCGCGTCGAGGTGCTGCGGGCCACGCCCGGACACGCCGGAGGCCGGTCCAGCGCCCTGGTCAAGGTCTTCACCCGGGCCTTCGCGCAGGCCGGGATCAGGCCCCGCTTCGTGGTGAAGAAGGGCACGTCCGACATGAACACGCTGGCCACCACCTGGCACGACGTCCCGATGGTGGCGTACGGCCCAGGCGACTCCGCGCTCGACCACACCGACGAGGAACGCATCGACCCCATGGAGTACCGCACCGCCCGCTCACTGCTCGCCGACGCGGTCAACCGGTGGTTCGCCCTGCCCGAGGGGAGCCGGCGATGACCACGGCCGTACTCGAAGAACCCCGGACCGGGGACGACCTGGTGGCCACCCTCACCGAACGAGCCGTCCGGGCCCGCCGGTTGGTGGTCGACATGGCGGCGAGCCCGCGCGGCTGCCACCTCGGCGGCAGCCTCTCCGTCCTCGACATCCTGATCGCCGCGCTGCACCGCGCCTCCGCCGGCGACGGCACCGAGGTCGTGCTCAGCAAGGGCCACGCCGCCGCCGGGCTCTACGCGGCCCTGCACGTCAGCGGTGTACTGCCGGAGAACCCGGCCCCGCTGTACGGCCTCGCCGGCCACCCCTACACCGGCCATCCCGGACCCAAGGTGCCCGGCGTCCGCTTCCCCACCGGCAGCCTCGGCCACGGCGTCCCGTACGCCGCCGGGTGGGCGCTCTCGCAGCGACTGCGGGGGCGGCACGGGCTCGGCATCGCGGTCGCCGGGGACGGCGAGCTGCAGGAGGGCCTGGTCTGGGAGACCTGCCAGGTCGCCGCCGCGCAGCAACTGGGCAACTTCGTCCTCGTCGTCGACCGCAACGGCGGCCAGAACGACGGCATGGTCGCCGACATCTCCCCGCTGCCCCGGCTCGCGGAGCGGTTCACCGCGTTCGGGTTCGACGTGACGGAGGTCGACGGCCACGACCTGCGCGCCCTCACCGGCCTGCTGGCGGACGACCGCTCGACCGCCCGCCGCCCCCTCGCCGTCATCGCCGACACCGTCAAGGGCAAGGGCGTACGAGCCGTCGAGGGCAAGGCCGGCAGCCACTACGTGACCATCGACGAGGCGCGCGCCGCCAAGTGGAAGCGAGCGATCCGATGACCGTCGCCGACGAGCGCCGGGTGCCCCCCGCGCCCCGCACGGAGGAGCGACCGGTGACCTCCGCGGCGCCCGCGCCCCCCACCGACCAGCGACCGGTGACCCTCTCCGGTCGCGACGCCTACCGGGACGAGCTGACCCGGCTCGCCGCCTCCGACGACACGATCGTCTGCCTGGAGGCGGATCTGGGCGGCAAGGGACACCCCTTCCAGGCCGCCCACCCGGGGCGTTTCCTCAACCTCGGGATCGCCGAGGGCGCCATGGTCGACATGGCGGCGGGGCTGGCGGCCGGCGGCCACAAGCCGTTCGTCAGCACCTTCGCCCCGTTCGCCGCCCTGCGCGCCGCCGAGAGCCTGAAGCTGACCCTCGGCTACCTGGCCGCCGGCGTCACGGTCGTCGCGCCGTACGCCGGTGTCTCCGGCGCCTGGTTCGGGACCACCCACCACTGCCTGGAGGATCTGGCGATCCTGCGCAGCGTGCCGGGCGTGACCATCGCGGCGCCGTACGGCGACGCCGAGATGCGCGCGGTCGTGCGGGAGGCGGTCCGCTCCGGGCGTCCGCACTACATCCGTACGGGGCGCAACGCCAAGTACGAGTCCCTCGATCTGCCCGACTCCGGTGCTGAACCGCCCGTCGTCAACTGGGAGTTCGGAGCGTCGGCCGCTGACGCCGTCTGCCTCGTCTCCGTCGGCGAGGAAGGCACCCGGCTCGCCCTCGCCGCCCGGCGGGCCGTGCCCGGCAGCGCCCACGCGCACCTGGTCTATCTGGACCACGAGCACCTGACCGAGGCGGCCGCCGAACTCGCCCGCCACCACTCCCGGTTCGTGGTGGTCGAGGAGCACCGGGGCCAGGGCGGGATCGCGGAGGCGCTCGCTCTGCTGCTCCCCGCCTGCCGGGTCACGTCGGTGAGCGTCGACCGGAGCTGGCCCTCGCAGGGCGGCGACCACGAGGAGGTCATGGCCGCGCTGGGCCTGGACCTGCCCGCCGTACTCACGGCGATCGAGAAGGCCGGGGCGTCGGCGCCCTCCGGAACCCACACCGACTGAGCTTCGCGGCAATCGAATTCACCCACTCACGACTCAAGGAGTCCCCGTGCACATCCTCATGATCGAATGCAACCCCAACGGCATGGCCGGCATCGCGGGCGTGCTCGACCTCGGCCACGACGTCACCCTCGTCTCGGTCGACCCCGACTTCTACCTCGCCGTCTCCCCGCTCACCGAGGCCGCCTACGCGCACCCCAACTGCCATGTCATCAAGAGCGAGAAGGCCTTCTCCATCGAGGAGTTGACGGCCCTGGCCCGCGAGGTCCACGCCGAGCGCCCGGTCGACGGGGTGACCACGTACAGCGAGTACCACACCGTCCACACCGCCGCCGTCGCCGAGGCGCTGGGCCTGCCCGGCATGAGCGTCGACGGCGCCCGCAACGCCCGCCACAAGCACCTCACCCGCCTCACACTGGACGGCCGGGGCATCCGCCAGCCGCGCTTCGCGCACGTCTCCGACCCGACGAAGGTCGAGGCGGCCGTCCGCGAGATCGGCTTCCCGTGCGTGGTGAAGCCGTCCGACGGCACCGCCAGCCTGCACGTGCTGCACCTCAAGGACGAGGACGACCTGAACACCTACCTCGCCGAGCTGGCGGAGGTCGTCGACTACGGGCGCGGCGTCGTCCGCATCCCGGACATCCTGATCGAGGAGTTCGTCACCGGTGAGCTGATCTCGGTGGAGTCCTGCGTGCTCGGCGAGGGCGAGATCGTCAACCTCGGGCTGACCGACCGTCCGCTCAGCGGCTTCCCGCACTTCATCGAGATGGGCGCCACGTACTTCACCGGACACCCGCTCCAGGACGAGCTGTTCGCGATGACCACGAAGGTCCTGAACGAGCTGGGCGTCGACTTCGGCTTCATCCACACCGAGTTCCTGCTCGGCCCGGACGGCCCGGTGCTGTGCGAGGTCAACGGCCGGCTCATCGGCGGCATCGTGCCG
This sequence comes from Streptomyces sp. NPDC057474, assembly GCF_042802555.1. NCBI lineage: Bacteria > Bacillati > Actinomycetota > Actinomycetes > Kitasatosporales > Streptomycetaceae > Streptomyces > Streptomyces sp. NPDC057474. Next base: position 7,910 of record NZ_JBHVDX010000137.1, read on the forward strand.
AGCCTGATGCAGATCAGCTCCGGCGTCGACGCCTACCTGGAGGTCATCCGCCAGGCCCTCGGCGAGCGCCCCGCACTGCCCTTCCCCGGCGAGACCATCGCGGGCGGCCACTGGTTCGGCTCCCCGGTCGCCGGCACGGTCGAGTCCATCGGCTTCGACGGCCTGAAGGACCTGCCCGGCTTCCACAGCGCCCTCGCGTACAAGAAGCCCGGCGTCGAGGTCAGCCGCCTCTCCAAGAGCAACTTCGACTGGATCGGCCACATCATCTTCACCGGCGCCGACCGCGACGAGGTCAACAAGCGCAACGAGGAGGCCCTGGACGCCATCGACCTGCGCCTGAAGGTCGAGGTGGCCCGATGAACCCCGCCCCGCAGAGCGGCGGGCAGCTGTGGGGGGTGGCCGTCCCGGCCCTCGACCCCGAGGCGGTCTTCGACGTCACGACCGGGGACGGGGTCTTCACGGCCTTCGAGAAGACCGGCCCCCGGCAGGGCGGCGAGCACGAGCTCTGGCCCGGCTACACCGAGACCCACGCCCATGTCTCCCTCCCCGCCAACTGGGACGACACGGTCGAGGACCCCCGGATCGTGGCCCTCCAGTACCTCTACCACGGGGTCACCCACGTCGTGGACATGTTCGGTTTCCCGCTGGTCGCCGACGCCTGGGCGGCCGGCCGGGAGGCCACCCCGTGGCCGTACCCGGAGATCACGCACTGCGGCTACGCGGTGACGGCGACGACCGACGCGGCGGGCCGCACCGGCCACGGCGTCGAGTTCCCGGCCCCGGTGTACATGCTGGCCGTCGAGTCCGACCTCGACCACGCCCTGCGCGCCAACGCCGAACGCGGCGGCACCTTCCTGAAGGTGATGTTCACCGACGGCACGGAACAGCCGGGCAGCCCGGTCCGCTTCTCCCGGCTGTCGGAGCGGGTACTGCGCTTCACCGCCCGGATGGCCGCCGAGCGCGGCGTCACGGCGGTCATCGACTGCAACACCCTCCAGGAGACCCGCTGGGCGTACGAGTGCGGCTTCCGTCTCTTCGCCCACACCGTGCGCGACCGCACCCTCGACGCGGTCGACTGGAAGGAGTTCGAGGGGGCGCGGTTCGTGTCGACCCTCGCCGGGCTCCGGCCGATGATCATGACGGGGGACGAGTTCCTCGCCGAGTACGGCCGCGAGGGCTTCGCCGAGACCCAGGACGTCCGCAACCTCGACTTCGTCAAGGGCATCGAGAAGCCCTACGGCATCGAGTACGGCGTCCAGGAGACCCGCACGGCCGCCCTCGCCGACATGCGCCGCAACGCCCTGGCCGCGCTGGGCCGCGGCGACCTGCTGGTCGGCACCGACTCCGGCAACACCGGTGCGTACCACGGCTATTCGCTGCTCAGCGAGCTGGACCTGCTGCGCGGCGGCGACGCCTCGCTGGACGGGATGCTGCGCCACCAGGCCACGGTCGGCGGCCGCCGCTACTTCGACGAGCTGAGCGGCGACCCGACGGGAGCGCACCCGCTGAGCGTCGGCGCCCCCGCCACGTACAACCTCCTGCGCGCCTCCACCCCCGAGCGCCCGCTGTCGGCGCTGCCCGTCAGGACGGCCGTCCGGGGCACGGAGATCGACCGCCCGGCGCTCGCCCGCGCCATCGCGGCCCTGCGCACCACCGACGCTGTGACCGACCCGAAGGGAATGGCCGCGTGACCATCGAACGCAGGCGGGCGCTGATCGGCGTGAACGCCGGTATCTTCCTCGCCCACATCGGGAACTTCATCTGGTTCCCCGTCCTCGTCGCCTCCCTCGGCGGCACCGACAGCGGCTTCTGGGCCGGTGTCGTGATGTGCATGACGTACGTCGGCCGCCTCGCCGCCACCTTCTTCTACGAGGGTGTCGCCGCCCGGATCGGCATCCGGGGCGCGGTGTTCGCGGGTACCGCGACGGAGGCGGTCGCGCTGGGCCTGATGGGCTTCGGCAGCGGTGTCGCCGTGTACAGCGTGCTGGCCCTGTTCATCGGCCTCGGCTCGGGCACGGCCTTCCCCGGCCTGAAGAACATCCTCGTCTCGTACCCCGACGACGAGCGCCCGAAGGCCTTCTCGACCTTCCAGATGTCCGCCCAGGTGGGCCTCTTCGGCGGCGCGCTGGCCGGCGGCCTCCTCGCGGACGTGGACCTCCGCACCCTCTTCTCCGTCGTCTTCGCGATCTTCATCGGCTTCTGCCTGGCGGCGTCGGCGTTCATCCCGAGGGACGGCTTCGGAAAGACGGCGGACAGGACGGGGGACAGGACGGGGGACAGGACGGGGGACCGGGTCCCGCTGTTCAGCACGGCGGTCTTCAAGGGCATCGAGGTCCGCGGCGCCACCCGCTACTTCCTCCTCTCCGCCGTCTTCTGGTTCCTCTCCATCGGCTTCATGGTCGGCATCCCGCTGCACATGGAGGAGTTCGCGTCGGGGTGGGCGCCCTCGGCCCCCTTCTGGATCACGGGCCTGACGGTGCTGGTGCTTCAGTACCCGCTGTTCAAGTTCCTGATCAAGCACCTGCGCCCCGGCGCGGTGATGGCGCTCGGCCTCGCCGGCATGACGGTCGCCTTCACCGCCTTCGGCGCGGGCCGCTCCGCCCCCTGGGTGGTCGTCGGCTGCCTCACCGTGGTCCTCGGCGAGATCCTCTTCGTCCCGTCCTTCGACATCTGGGTCGCCCGGAAGGTCCCCGCCGACCGCCTCGCCAAGGCCATGGGCGCCATGCACTTCTTCCGCAGCGCCGGCAACATGATCGGCTCCCTCCTCGCCGGCATCCTCTTCGACCTGTCCCTCTCCTGGGACGCGCCCGGGGGGAACTGGTACGTCGCCGCGGTGATCGCTGCGGGGTGTGCGTTCGTCTGCCTGTTCAGCAAGGACGAGGGTGCGGGGGAGGAGACCGCGGACACGGCGGCCGAGGGAGAGCGGGCGGAGGCCCCGGCGTAGGCGTACGCCGCCCGAGAACTTCTGACATCCCGCCAGTTCGCATGGCATGCACTCCATCCGCGTCGGACTCGGGAAGCCCGCCTCTCCGGCGCGCGACCGTCTGGACGGGCCCCGGACGGCGCTAGCCAACGCTCGGCCCGTCGCTGTGCAAGGCGGATAAGGTCGTGGACCAGGAACTTCACGAGGCGGGCTGACACCTTGGGGGCACAGAGCATGCCTACGCCTGAGCAGATATGGGCGGACGCCGATCTCCCCACCCGTCGGCTCGCCGGGCTGGCTCTCAACCCGTCCGTGCCGGAGAGCGTCCTCCTGCGGCTGCTCGCTGACGCTCCGCTTGCCGTGCGGATGGTGCTGTGCCGGGACCGGATCCTGCCCGACGCCGTCGTCGACGCGGTGATCGAGCACCCCGACACCTACACCCGCAGCTTCTTCGCCCGTAACCCCCATGTCGATCCGGCCCAGCGAGTTCGACTGCTGGACGATCCCGAGTGGTTCGTCCGCGGCCACCTCGCCGCGGGACCGCGGGTGGCCGCCCCCGCCCGGCCCAGGCCCCTGCCCGACGAGGTCATCGTCCACATGATCAGCACGTATGACGACGAACTGCTGGACGGTTTCTTTTACCAGCAGATCTCCACCGGGCTGCGCCTTTCCATGCCCACACATCCGATCGCGAAGGTCCGCCGTTGGGGGGTCGGCACGTGGGCATCACTGTCCGCAGACATGCGGGCCGCACTGCTCACAGACCCCGACGACGGGGTTCGGGAGACGGCGCAGCGGCATGCGCGCCATCAGGATCCGGCGTGGGTGGAGAGCGCGCTCCCCGACCGACCGTGCCACGCCCGCACCGGCATGCTGCTCCACGACGCCCTGACCAGAGCCGTAGTGGACGGCGTCCTCGCCAGGCCCGTCGGCAAGGAGGACAAGGCGATGATCGCCGTAAACCCCACCCTCCCTCCCGACACAGTGGTCCTCCTGGCCGCCGACCCGGTTCCGGAGATACGGGGCCTGATCGCGCAGCGCGCAGACCTCGGACCCGCCGAGCGCCGCGTACTCGTCGCCGATCCGGACCCGGACGTGCGCACGAAGGTCGCGTACCGCGCGGACCTGGGACCGGCCGAGCGCCGCGCGCTCGCGACGGACCCCCACCCCGACGTCCGGCTGGCCGTGTCCCTCCACCCCGCACTGAGCGAGGAGGAACGGGCCCAGATCGACTACCAGGTCCCCATGGACCATCCCTTCGTCTTCCACCCTGCGCCCGAGGTGCCCCGGGATCCCAAGACCGTCCGCCGAAACGCACTCTCCAACCACCCACTGCTGCGCCGGCAGGCAGCCAGGGACCACCTGCTGCCACCGGACCTCGTCGCACGCCTGGCCGCCGACGACGACCTCGGCGTGCGCGTCCTGCTGGCCCAGAACCATCCAGACGCCCCCGCGCCACTTCTGCTGCGCAGCTTCCTCGAGTACACCGGCCCCGAGCGCAGCCACCTCACCACCCGGCCGAACTTCCCGACCGACGGACTGGCCGCCTTCGCCGACCACGAGGACCCTGAGGTCCGGGCCTTGGCCGCACGCGACCCCGAAACCGAGCCGGCAGCCGTGGAGCGGCTCACCCAGGACCCGGACACCGCCGTGAGGGCTGCGGCGACGCGCCACCCGAATCTTCCGCAGTCCCGGCTGGCAGTACTCCTCGACGACGAGGAGCTGGCCCACGCCGCGGCTGCGAACCCGGCGCTGAACTTGGACACGATCCGCCGGCTATCTGCGTGACCTCAGTAGCGGAAGCGGGGACCGGGCGGTGCCGCCCCCGAGGCAAGGTCTCCAGGGTCCGACGGCTGACTGCGCCCTTTCGTACGCTGACCCTGACCCAGCCCCCTTCTCCGCCACCGTCCCGACGCAGGGCCCTTCGGAAGGCTGGGTCCTGTCGGGCTTCGCGATGACGAACACGCCCTTGCCCCGAACCCCCTGAACAATCCCTCCGCTTCAAGTGGTTCGATGGCGGACTTGATGGTGCGACGACTGACGGCGCCGCCCGTCTCCTGCTCCAGTTCGCAGTGGGACGGGATGCGGCGGCCGACCGGGATCTCTCCGCGTCGGACGCAGCTCGCGCAGGACGGATGCGAGCTGCAAGTACATCGGGGTGATGCTCTCCCGGTCGATCTCAATCATGAGTGGGAGCGTAAAAGGCCGACCTGGAGCAGGGGCCCTCACGACGGGTGCGACCAAGGTGTGGATGATGCCCATCGCCATCAGCTCCTCTTTGTCGTGTCTGGTGGCCACGCCTCCGGACGTGATCGACGTGGACGCCGGGACATGGGCTGTCGTCTTCCGGGACGGGGGCCGGTGGATGGTCCGGCAGGGCGGAACGGTGCGACTGTGGGACCGGATCACCGAACGTGTCGCGCGGTGGCAGTCGGACGGCCGTCCGTATGCGGCTGTGTGCCGGACGGGCAACGCCTCACCTGGGGCGTGATCGACGGGCCGCCCACGCCCCAGGATTGTTGCGGCGGGATGAAATCGGCTGCTCCGCGCGTTGGTGCCTTCCGGAAGACCATGACGACGAGGAGGGCACCGCGTGGCCGCGCGACAGGGGGAGGCACCCGCAGGGGACGAAGCAGGTTGGGCGCGCAGACTGGCCGGGTATGCCTGGCGCTACCCCAAGGGCGTGATCCTCGCCCTCGGCTCGTCCCTCGCCGGTATGGCGGTGATGGCGCTGGTCCCCCTGATCACCAAGGTGATCATCGATGACGTGATCGGGGACAAGACCAGGGACATGGCCCCCTGGGCGGCAGCCCTGATCGGCGCCGCCCTCCTCGTCTACGTCTCCACCTACATCCGCCGCTACTACGGCGGCCGCCTCGCCCTCGACGTCCAGCACGATCTGCGGACGGAGATGTACGGGACGATCACCGGCCTCGACGGGCGGCGGCAGGACGAGCTGTCCACCGGGCAGGTCGTCGGCCGCGCCACCAGCGACCTCCAGCTGATCCAGGGCCTGCTCTTCATGTTGCCGATGACCATCGGCAACATCCTGCTGTTCCTGATCTCCCTCGTGATCATGGCGTGGCTGTCCCTGCCGCTCACCCTGGTCGCGATCGCCGTCGCCCCCGCCCTGTGGTGGATCGCCGGGCGCAGCCGCACCAAGCTGCACCCCGCCACTTGGTACGCCCAGGCCCAGGCCGCCGCCGTCGCCGGCGTGGTCGACGGCGCCGTCAGCGGCGTACGCGTGGTGAAGGGGTTCGGGCAGGAGGAGCAGGAGACCGGGAAGCTGAGGGAGGTCGGCCGTCGGCTCTTCGCGGGGCGGCTGCGTACCATCCGGTTCAATTCCCGGTACACCCCCGCCCTCCAGGCCGTCCCCGCCCTCGGCCAGGTCGCGATGCTGGCGCTCGGCGGCTGGCTGGCCGTGCGCGGCCACATCACGCTCGGCACGTTCGTCGCCTTCTCCACCTACCTCGCCCAGCTGGTCGGCCCCGTCCGCATGCTCGCCATGGTCCTCACCGTCGGCCAACAGGCCAGGGCCGGCACCGAACGCGTCCTGGAGCTGATCGACACCGAGCCCACGCTCGACGACGGCACCAAGACCCTTCCCGCCGACGCGCCCGCGACCGTCGAGTTCGACGACGTGTCCTTCGGGTACGACTCCGGGCGACCCGTCCTCGACGGCCTCAGCTTCGAGATCCGCCCCGGCGAGACCCTCGCCGTCGTCGGCTCCTCCGGCTCCGGCAAGTCCACCGTCTCCCTCCTCCTCCCGCGCTTCTACGACGTGTCCCGCGGCGCCGTCCTCATCGGCGGCCACGACGTCCGCGAGCTGACCCTCGACTCGCTGCGCGCCGCGATCGGCCTGGTCCCCGAGGACTCCTTCCTCTTCTCCGACACGGTCCGCGCCAACATCGCGTACGGCCGCCCGGACGCGACCGACGAGCAGATCGAGACCGCCGCCCGCGCCGCCCAGGCGGACCGTTTCATCGCCGAGCTGCCCGACGGCTACGCCACCAAGGTCGGCGAACACGGCCTCACCCTCTCGGGCGGCCAGCGCCAGCGCGTCGCCCTCGCCCGCGCGATCCTCACCGACCCCCGCCTCCTCGTCCTCGACGACGCGACCTCGGCGGTGGACGCCCGCGTGGAGCACGAGATCCACGAGGCGCTGACCCACGTCATGGAGGGCCGCACCACCCTCCTCATCGCCCACCGCCGCTCCACCCTCGGCCTCGCCGACCGCATCGCCGTCCTCGACGAGGGCCGCCTCGCCGACATCGGCACCCACGAGGAGCTGGAGCGCCGCTCCGCCCTCTACCGCCGGCTGCTCACCGACCCCGACGAACTGGGCGGAGTCTCGCCCGGCCACATCCCCCCGACCTCCCTGACCAAGGCCGACGACACCCCCGTACGCGACTCGATACGGGACGAGCTGGACGCCGAGTTCGACGCCGAGCGCGGGATCACGCCCCGTCTGTGGACCGGCGACCGGGAGCCACGCGACACCGCCTTCGACGGCACCCCCGCGACCCCCGAACTCCTCGCCCAGGTCGAGGCGCTGCCCCCGGCGACCGACACCCCCGGCATCGACGAGGCCCGCGCGGTCGCCCCGGAGGAGTCGTACGGCCTGAAGCGGCTGCTGCGCGGCTTCGGGATGCCCCTCCTGATCAGCCTGGCCCTGGTCGCCGTCGACGCGGGCATGAGCCTGCTGCTGCCCGTCCTGATCCGGCACGGCATCGACCAGGGCGTCTCACAGGCGGCCCTCGGCGCGGTCTGGGCGGCGTCCCTGCTGGGCCTGATCGCGGTGATCGCCCAATGGGCGGCCCAGGTCGGCGAGATGCGGATGACCGGCCGCACCGGCGAACGCGTCCTCTACTCCCTCCGCCTGAAGATCTTCGCCCAGCTCCAACGCCTCGGACTCGACTACTACGAGCGGGAGTTGACGGGCCGGATCATGACCCGGATGACGACCGACGTGGACGCCCTGTCGACGTTCCTGCAGACCGGCCTGGTCACGGCCTTCGTCTCCGTCGTCACCTTCTTCGGCATCATGGGCGCCCTGCTCGTGCTCGACGTACAGCTCGCCCTCGTCGTCTTCGCCACGCTCCCGCCGCTGATCGTCTGCACGGTCTTCTTCCGCCGGGCGAGCGTGAAGGCGTACGAGCTGGCCCGCGAGCGGGTGTCCGTGGTCAACGCGGACCTGCAGGAGTCGGTGGCCGGGCTGCGGATCGTGCAGGCGTTCCGGCGTGAGCGGCACGGCGGCGAGCGGTTCGCGGCCGGCAGCGACAGCTACCGCCAGGCCCGGGTCCACGGCCAGTGGCTGATCTCGATCTACTTCCCGTTCGTGCAGTTCCTGTCCTCGGCGGCAGCGGCGGCGGTCCTGATCGTCGGCGCCCACCGGGTCGACGCGGGCACCCTGACGACCGGCGCCCTGGTGGCGTACCTCCTCTACATCGACCTCTTCTTCGCCCCCGTCCAGCAGCTCTCCCAGGTCTTCGACGGCTACCAGCAGGCCACCGTCTCCCTGGGCCGCATCCAGGAACTCCTCCAGGAGCCGACGTCGACGAAGTCCGCCGACGAGCCGCTGGAGGTGCTCTCCCTGCGCGGCGACATCACCTTCGAGGACGTGGACTTCGCGTACGGCTCCACCGACGACGGGGAGGAGGCCTTGAGTGGGGTCGGTCTCACGATCCCCGCCGGGCAGACCGTCGCCTTCGTCGGTGAGACGGGCGCCGGCAAGTCGACGCTCGTCAAGCTCGTCGCCCGCTTCTACGACCCCACCGGCGGCCGGGTGACGGTCGACGGCGCCGACCTGCGCGACCTCGACCTCACCTCGTACCGCCACCGCCTGGGCGTCGTCCCGCAGGAGGCGTACCTCTTCCAGGGCACGATCCGGGACGCCATCGCCTACGGCCGCCCCGAGGCCACGGACGCCGAGGTGGAGGCAGCGGCCCGTGCCGTCGGCGCCCACGACATGATCGCCACGCTCGACGGCGGCTACCTCCACGAGGTCGCCGAACGCGGCCGTAACCTCTCCGCCGGGCAGCGCCAGCTGATCGCCCTGGCCCGCGCGGAGCTGGTGAACCCCGACATCCTGCTCCTCGACGAGGCGACGGCCGCCCTGGACCTGGCTACGGAGGCCCAGGTCAACCATGCCACCGACCGCCTCGCCGGCCGTCGCACCACCCTCGTCGTCGCCCACCGCCTCACCACGGCCGCCCGCGCCGACCGCGTCGTCCTCATGGCCCACGGCCGCGTCGCCGAGGACGGTACCCACGACGAACTGCTGGCCCGCGACGGACGGTACGCCGCACTCTGGCGGACCTTCGTGGGCGAGCCGGCGCTGAAGCCGTAGGGGTCCCTCGTAGCGTGTCGCTCTGAGCGCGCAACCGTTCGAGGGGGGTTATGCGTCCGTACATCAGTACGGGCGTGTGGCGGGAGGGACAGCAGTGAGCAGGCGTGGGATACGTCGGCCGATGGCGCTCGGACTGGCCGTGGTGGCGACGGCCGGCCTGCTGACTCTGGCCGGGCCGGTGGGGAGCGCGGAGGCCGCCGCCCCGTCCTGCGCCGGGCGCAAGGTGCGGACGCTGACCTTCGACACCGGGACCGTGCGGGTCTACCGCAAGGGCAGCCGGTATGTGTGCGCCGTGCTCGTGCCCAGGAAACAGGCCCGCAAGGGGACCGTGCGCATCCGGGCCCGGGGCGGCCAGTGGGTGCGCAACAAGAAGCACCCCGCCGGGCCCGTGACCGTGCACGCGGGCCGACGCGCCGTATGGATCAAGGCACGGGCCGGCGGCGAGACGTACGACTCGGGCTGGATCCTCCGCTGAGCCGCCACGCATCCGGCCGCCGCCCGCCGGCCCCCGGCAGATCGGTGTCCCACACAGGGTTTTCCCTATCTCTCCCATCTCCGGCTGAAAGCAGTCCAGTTGGCCCCTTTCTTCCCTGGTGCCCCGGCGGTGGCTCCGATAGCTTCCGGCGCACAGCTGCTGCATAGGGGAGAAACGCATGCGCAAAGCACTCAGATGGGTGCTGTCGCTCGTGGTGCTCATAGGCACGTTGAGCACGGCGGGGGCGGCCACCGCCGCGGGATCGGACACCGGTGACATCAAGGACCGGCTGCTCGCGATACCGGGCGTGAGCCTGATCGAGGAGAAGCCGTACCCGGGTTACCGCTTCTTCGTCCTCAACTTCACCCAGCCGGTGGACCACGGGAACCCGAAGAAGGGCACGTTCCAGCAGCGGATCACCTTGCTGCACAAGGACACGGCCCGTCCGACGGTCTTCTACACCGGCGGCTACAACGTCTCCACGAACCCCGGCCGCCGCGAGCCCACGCAGATCGTGGACGGCAACCAGGTCGCCATGGAGTACCGCTTCTTCAACCCGTCCCGCCCCGACCCGGCCGACTGGTCCAAGCTCGACATCTGGCAGGCGGCGAGCGACCAGCACCGTATCTTCAAGGCGCTGAAGAAGATCTACGGCAAGAAGTGGATCTCGACCGGCGGCTCGAAGGGCGGCATGACCGCCACCTACTACGAGCGCTTCTACCCCAAGGACATGGACGGCGTCGTCGCGTACGTCGCCCCCAACGACGTCGTCAACAAGGAGGACTCGGCATACGACCGGTTCTTCGCGAAGGTCGGCACCAAGGAGTGCCGCGACCGGCTGAACGCCGTGCAGCGCGAGGCGCTCGTCCGTCGGGAGCCGCTGAAGAAGAAGTACGCGGAGGCCGCCGCCGCCGAGGGCTTCACCTTCGACACGGTCGGCAGCCTCGACAAGGCGTACGAGGCGGTCGTCCTCGACTACGTGTGGGGCTTCTGGCAGTACAGCCTGCTCGCCGACTGCGACAGCGACGTCATCCCGAAGGACGCCAAGAACGCGACGGACGACGAGATCCTGACATCCATCGACACGATCTCCGGCTTCTCCTTCTACACCGACCAGGGCCTGGAGCCGTACACGCCGTACTTCTACCAGGCCGGTACGCAGCTGGGCGCGCCCACGATCCAGTTCCCGCACATCGAGAAGAAGTACATCCGCTACGGCTACCAGCCGCCCCGGAACTTCGTCCCGCGTGACATCAAGATGCGGTTCCAGCCGTACGCGATGCGGGACGTCGACACCTGGGTCCGCGACAACGCCAAGCAGATGCTCTTCGTGTACGGGCAGAACGACCCGTGGGGCGCCGAGCCGTTCCACCTGGGCAAGAAGGCCCGCGACTCGTACGTCTTCACGGCCCCCGGCGCCAACCACGGTGCCAACGTCGCCGGTCTCGTCGAGGCGCAGAAGGACCTGGCCACGGCCCGGATCCTGCAGTGGGCGGGCGTCGCCCCGGCCACCGTCCAGGCGGACCCGAGCAAGGCGAAGCCGCTGGCGAAGTTCGACTCCAAGCTCGACCAGCGTGACGTCGAGCGGGAGCCGGCGCTGCGGCCGTAACCTGCCCGACCTGTAAGTGAGTTGAGCCCCGGTGCCGCCACAGAGCGGCGCCGGGGCTCACTTCTCCTCGGCGGCCTCGGCGGCCTCGGCGGCCTCGGTGTCCAGCGCCACCCAGCCCACCCGGGTCGACGGGGCGTAGACGATGCCGCCCGCCACCATCGGCTCGGTGTCCAGGCCCGTCGCCACGCCGCTGGCGTCCTCGACGCTCGGCACGCTGTGCTGGTAGAGCAGCTTGCCCGAGCCCGACTCGAAGACGGCGACGTCACGGGTGTTGGCGACGTAGACGCGGTCGCCGGCCTGGACGGGCGGTGCGTCGGCCGGGCCCAGGCCGGGCATGGGCCTGCGCCACAGCTCGGTCCGCTCGACCGTGTCGACGGCGACCAGTTCGCCGCCCGTCTGGGTGGGGGCCACGAACAGCACCCGGCCCGGGGTCACCGACAGCTCGGGTGCCCCGATCTGACCGCCGCCCAGGGTCGCGTCGACCTCGGTGCGCACACCCTTGGCACCGGCCGCCAGGTCCTGGCTCAACAGGGTGCTCTCCGCGCTCTCGTCGTTCACCACGACGCAGTACAGCCGTGTCGCGCCGTCCTCTTCGAGCAGCGCCTGGCTGCCGGGTTCACACGGCGCGGACAGCTCGAACGCGGCGACCTCCTCGCCGCTGCCGGTGTCGACGACCGTGACGAAGTCCTCGCCGAGCCCGGAGTCGGTCACGCCGGTGAACACGTGGAGCCGGTCGCCGACGACCCGGAGCGCGGGCGGATGCCCGGTGCCGCCCTCGGGGGCGTCCCGCGCCGACAGCGTCCAGCTCTCCCGGCCCGTGCGCGCGTCGACGGCCTGGACCAGGCCGCCGTGGTCGACCACGTACACCCGTTCGCCGTCCCCGATGAGTCGCTGGGTGAGTATCGCCATCGCGTAGCGCCACTTCACCTTGCCGTCGGCGAGCGAGAGACCGATGAGACGGTCGCCGATGTTGACGATCGCGGTGTCGCCGACGACGACCGGGGTGTTCTGGCCGTACGACGAGGCCTCGTCCGTCCGCCACAGCTCCTTGCCGGTCGCGGCGTCGATCCGGACCGTCCGGTCGCCGACGCACACCAGGGACGACTCGGCGTACACGCAGTCGCTGTTCTGGAGGTTGTACTGCCACCGCCGCCAGCCGTCCGGGCGGCGCTCGGGGCTGTCGTGGTAGGTGAACGTGAAGCCGCCCGAGCCGGACTGCGTGCTCGCGTACGCGGCGGACCCCTCCGGCTGCGTGACGGCGCGAGCGCTCCGGCTGGGCTTCCCGCTCGGACTCCCGGCGGAATCCGAGCCGCCCCCGTCACCGTCCCCACCACCGCGCAGCCCGTACAGCAGTCCGCCCGACAGCGTGGCGACCGCCACCACCGTGGCCGCCACGGCGAGGACGAGCCGCCGACGCCGCCGGGGCGGGGGAGTGGCGGCGGAACCCGCGTCCGTGCTCACGGGCGGCGCCTGAGAGCCGGGCGTCGGTGAGCGCAGCACGAAGGTGTCCGGGGAGTCGAGGGCGGCCGGGTAGGACGTGCCCCGCAGCAGGGAGAGCAGCTCGTCCGCGTCCGGGCGCTCGGCGGGCTCCTTGGCCAGGCAGTTCTCGACCACCGGCAGCAGCCAGTCGGGCACCCCCTCCAGGTCGGGGGGTTCGTGGACCAGCTGGTACGCCACCGCGTACACGTCCGTGGCGTCGAACGGCACATGGCCGCTCGCCGCGTACGTCAGCACCGAGCCCAGCGCGAAGATGTCGCTCCGCGGTCCGACGTCCTTCTGGGCGCGAATCTGCTCCGGCGACATGAACGGCGGGGTGCCCACCGTGATCCCCGTGCCCGTGGGCATGTCGGTGTCGGCGGCGCGCACGATGCCGAAGTCGATGACCCGGGGGCCGTCGGCGGCGAGCAGGACGTTGGCCGGCTTGAGGTCGCGGTGCACTATTCCGGCGCGGTGGATGTCGCGCAGCGCCTCGGCGAGGCCGATGGCGAGGCGGTACAGCTCCTCGGCACCCAGGGCGGCCCCCAGCTTGATGCGCTGGTCCAGTGGCTGCCCCGGCACATAGAGGGTCGCCATCCAGGGCGGATCGGCGTCCGGGTCGGCGTCCACGACCGGCGCGGTGAAGGCTCCGCTGACCTGCCGGGCGGCGGTCACCTCGCGTCGGAAACGGCGCCGGAAGTCCGGCTGGTGGGCGAGGTTGCCGCGGATCACCTTGAGGGCGACCTGGCGGCCCGAGGGCGACGTACCGAGATAGACACGGCCCATCCCGCCGGAGCCGAGCAACGAGTCGATGCGATAACCGGGAATCTCCGGCAACTCCTCCGTACCAGGAGCGCCCTGAGGATCCTGGGTCATGGTCCCCCCGTCGTTCACCGTCGTCGTACGGTCCGTAAGCGGATGATATCGATCCGGGATCACGGTGTACGCAGGGATGCTCGACTCAACTCGGTAAGGGGCACTCGGCACTCGGCACTCAGGCGGGCACGGCGCACCCCACCGGCCGGTTCCCGCCCAACTGCACATACAGATCGGTGGTGGCAGGGCACTGCGGCTTCGTGTCGACGGCGGTCGTGACCCGGTACTCCGGATCGTGCCTGCCCTCGCCGTCGCAGGCCGTCTCGCGGACCTCGCCCTGCCCGGCGCCGTAGACACAGTCGCCGACGATGGTGCGGGGGCCGCCCCCGCCGCCGGGGTCGCCCGGGTGCGGCGGCTGGAGCTTGCGCATGCAGGCGTAGCCCTGCGGTACGGAACCGTCGCCGTCCTCGTCCTCGGCGGACTCGCCGGACTCGCCGGAGGAGGGCCGGGACTCGCTGATGTGGAGCACGAAGTCGGTGGTCGGCGGGCAGAGCGGCCCCTGCCCGACCCGGCCGTCGTGCCGTGCCACGACCCGAGCGGCGGCACGCTCGCCCGCGCAGGGCACCTCGGTGAAGCTGGTCGTCCCGAACGAACTGCACTCGTCGACCCCGAGGAACACCGTCCCGTACCCGGGCGGCCGGATCGGCGCGGTCGTGGTCGTCCGCTCCTCGGGCTGCTCACTCACCCCGCCCGACCAGGCCTGACACCCTGAGAGCGCGGCGACGGCCAGTATGACGGCAGCCACGAGCACCCCTGTACGCACCCTTCGAACGCGACACACCCCTCGCATGGCCACCCCCCGATGCACCCCCCTCCAGCGTGACCCCGCGGCGGGGGTCACGCCAGACATACCGTGCGCTTTGCGCCAGTTGGGGGTAGTGCGCGAGGAGTGCGGCGTAGGTGTCGTACGTCAGGCCCCGTAGGCCGGGTTCGGTACTCCGGCCTCAGTACCTCAGCCCGTGCCCGATCGGGTACAGCACCCGCGCCGGGTCGTCGGCCCGCTGTACCGGCACCGGCAGCTTCCCGCGCGGCGCCACCCGCCCGGCCAGCACCCGTGCCGCCGCCCGCACCTCGACGTCCGTCCACGAGTACGACGCCAAGTAGCCCTTCACATCGGGCAGTTGGGCCACGTCGTACGGGTTCCGGACCGCGACCGCCACCACCGGGACACCGGTGGCGAGGAGCCGCGAGACAAGGGTCCGCTGGGTGCCGGCCGCCGTCACGTTGTATGTCGCCACGACCACCGCGTCCTTCCCCCGGGCCGCAGCGACGGCCTGGTCGATGACGGCCTGGGCGGGTGTCGTACCGGTCGACAGGCTGGTCGTCGTGAAGCCGAGGGAGGCGAGTTCGGCGGCGAGGACGGCCGTCGGCGGTCCCGTGGTGCCCGACGGGGACGCCGGGTCGGCGCCGACCACCAGCACGTTCCTGTGCGTACGACGGGACAGCGGCAGCAGCGAGCCCTCGTTGACCAGGAGGGTCGTGGTCCGTTCGGCGATCCGGTCGGCGGCGTCGAGATGCCGCCCGATCCCCACGACCCGGTCGACTCCCGCGTCACTCACGTACGGGCGCTCGAACAGCCCGAGCTTCGCCTTGAGCCGCAGGATCCGCAGGACCGACTCGTCGAGCCGCGCCTCGGTCAGCTCGCCGGCGCGTACGGCGGCGAGGACGGCGTGCCACGCCACGTCGATCGACGGCGGGTTGAGGAGCTGGTCGACACCGGCCTTCAACGCCAGCACCGGCACCTGGTCGTCGCCGTACTTCTCCCGTACGCCCTGCATGCCCAGCGAGTCGGTGACGACGACCCCGTCGTAGCCCAGCTCGCCGCGCAGGATGCCGGTGAGGATCGGGCGGGAGAGGGTGGCCGGGTCGCCGGACGGGTCCAGGGCGGGGACCATGATGTGCGCGGTCATGATCGAGTCGATGCCGGCGCGGATCGCGGCCCGGAACGGCGGGGCGTCGAGGGCGGTCCACTGCTCCCGCGTGTGCTCGATGACCGGGAAGCCGTAGTGGCTGTCGACGGCCGTGTCCCCGTGTCCCGGGAAGTGCTTGGCGGTGGCCGCGACCCCGGCCCCCTGATATCCCTTCACCTGCGCGGCGACCAGCCCCGAGACGGCCTTGGGGTCGGCGCCGAAGGACCGTACGCCGATGACCGGGTTGGCCGGGTTGACGTTCACGTCGGCGACGGGCGCGTAGTCCTGCCGGACGCCGATGGCTCGCAGCTCGGCGCCACCGATGCGCCCGGCCTCGCGCGCGTCGGTGCGCGAACCGCCCGCGCCGAGGGCCATCGCGCCCGGCAGCAGCGTGGCGGGCTTGCCGACCCTGGCCACGATGCCGTGCTCCTGGTCGGTGGAGATGAGCACGGGCAGCCCGCGGGGAAGGCCGAGGGAGGCGCGCTGGATACCGTTCGACAGGGCGGCGATCTGGTGCGGGTCCCGGGTGTTGTGCGCCCACGAGAAGTAGATGATCCCGCCGACCCGGTACTTCGCCAGCAGCTCGGCGGCCGTCCGGACGCCCAGCTCCTGCAGGTTGGCGTCGATGTCGGCCTGGTCGGGGGCGGTCGCCGAGTGCCCGTAGACCCGCATCACGAAGAGCTGGCCGACCTTCTCCTCGAGCGTCATACGGGAGACGAGAGCACGGAGTCTCTTGTCGTCGGCGCTGTCGGCGCTGTCGGCGCTGTCGGCGCTGTCGGCCTGTGCGTCGGTGCCGACGGCCAGGGCCGCGGTGACGCCTGCCGTGGCGGCGAGAACGGTACGTCTGGAGGGCACGTGCGCTCCTTCCGGAGGGATCCGCTGAAGGAAACTTCCAAGGTGTCACGAGTATCCGGGAAGTTTCTTCCGGTCAAGGGGGCGCACAGTAACGCGGCGGCGTGGTGGCCGCGTGGTGAGGGGCCGTCACCGGCGCTGTCGGAGGGGGCGCGCCGGTGACGGCGTGCTGCCGGCCACAGGCGGCGGAGAGGGTTGGTCAGCGATCGCAGCCAGCAGCGAGGCCGACACCGCACTGCGGAGACTCGTCCGACAGCATGGCGGTTGGACGGGGTGGGGTGGGTTCGGGTTCCCGGGAATGGGCGAATTCCGGAAGTTGGTACGGGTGGGGAGGGAGGGGCACCGGGGAGCTCGGGGGGTGGGGGGAGTCGGCGGATGCGGGTGGTTCGTGGTTGCTCGCGCAGTTCCCCGCGCCCCTACAAGACCTGGCCCTGCGGGTGTGAAGACGATGACTCTGCGGGCCTGAAGGCGACGGGCTCGCGGGCCTGAAGGCGACGGGCTCGCGGGTCTGAAGGCGACGGCTCTGCGGGTCTGATGGCGGCGGGTCTGCGGGTGTGAAGGCGGCGGGCTTGCGGGTGTGAAGGCGGTGGCTCTGCGGGTCTGATGGCGGCGGGTCTGCGGGTGTGAAGGCGGCGGGCTTGCGGGCCTCATGACGGCGGGCTTGCGGGTCTGATGACGGCGGGTCTGCGGGCCGAAAAGCATGGGGCGCAGCCCCTGCTTTTCAGGGGCGCGGGGAACTGCGCGAGAAGCCCCACGCACCCGCACCCGCCCACGCACCCGCACCCGCCCACGCACCCGCACCCGCCCACTCACCCGCACCCGACCCCCCCCGCGCTGCAAGTCGCACCCAAGGTCCACTTGTCGGACAGTCCGGCGCCCCAACGCGGTCGAGGTCCAGCATGGCGGCATGGCCCTCGTCGACATCCCCGGTTCCAAGTCCCTCACCGCCCGCGCCCTCTTCCTCGCGGCGGCAGCCGACGGCGTCACCACCCTCGTACGCCCCCTCAGGTCCGACGACACGGAGGGCTTCGCGGAGGGCCTGGTCCAGCTCGGCTACCGCGTCGGCCGTACCCCGGACACCTGGCAGGTAGACGGCCGCCCGCAGGGCCCCGCCGCCGCGGAGGCGGACGTGTACTGCAGGGACGGCGCCACCACCGCCCGCTTCCTGCCGACCCTCGCCGCCGCCGGCCACGGCACCTACCGCTTCGACGCCTCCGCCCAGATGCGCCGCCGCCCCCTCGCCCCGCTGACCCGCGCCCTGCGCGACCTGGGCGTGGACCTGCGGCACGAGGAGGCGGAGGGCCACCACCCGCTCACCGTCACCGCCGACGGAGTCGAGGGCGGCGAGGTGGTGCTGGACGCGGGCCAGTCCTCCCAATACCTGACCGCCCTCCTCCTGCTCGGCCCGCTCACCCGCACCGGCCTGCGCATCACCGTCACCGACCTGGTCTCGGTGCCGTACGTGGAGATCACGATCGCGATGATGCGGGCGTTCGGCGTGGAGGTCGGCAGGGAGGGCGACACGTACGTCGTCCCGCCCGGCGGCTACCGCGCCACCACCTACCCGATCGAACCCGACGCCTCCACCTCCAGTTACTTCTTCGCGGCCGCCGCGCTCACCGGCGGTGAGGTCACCGTGCCGGGCCTGGGCGAGGGGGCGCTCCAGGGCGACCTTGGCTTCGTGGAGGTCCTGCGGCGGATGGGCGCGCGGGTGGACGTCGGCGTGGACCGTACGACGGTGAAGGGCACCGGCGAACTCCACGGCGTCACCGTCAACATGCGGGACATCTCCGACACCATGCCGACCCTCGCCGCGATCGCCCCCTTCGCCTCGGGACCGGTGCGCATCGAGGACGTGGCGAACACGCGGGTGAAGGAGTGCGACCGTCTGGAGGCCTGCGCGGAGAACCTCCGGCGGCTGGGCGTGGACGTGGCGACGGGCGAGGACTGGATCGAGATCCGCCCCGGCACCCCCCGGGGCGCGGAGATCAGGACCTACGGCGACCACCGCGTCGTCATGTCGTTCGCCGTGACGGGCCTGCGGACGCCCGGCATCACCTTCGACGACCCCGGCTGCGTACGGAAGACGTTCCCGGGCTTCCACGAGGCGTTCGCGGAGCTGCGGCGGGGGATGCGGGCCGGGTAGGACGGCGGCGGCCCCTTGCTACCCTCCCGGCCATGACTGCCTCCGAGCCCACCATCGTCGCGACCTCGGGCGGCCACCGACTCGGTGACCGCACCCGGGTGACCTTCCACTCGCTGGTGCACCACGCGGTGGAACTGTCGGGGGCGAACGGGCGGCGCCCGAAGGTCATGTACGTCGGTACGGCGGTCGGCGACTCCGAACACATGACCGCGCGCATGAGTGAGGCCGCGCGGGTGGCGGGCTTCGACCTGACGCCGCTCGCGCTCTTCCCGATGCCCAACATCGAGGACGTCGAGTCGGCCGTCCTCGAACAGGACGTCGTCTGGGTCATGGGCGGCTCGGTCGCCAACCTGCTGGCCGTCTGGCGCGTCCACGACCTCGACCGGATCCTCCGCCGCGCCTGGGAGTCAGGTGTCGTCCTCAGCGGCGTCAGTGCGGGCTCCATCTGCTGGTTCCGGGGCGGCACGACCGACTCCTTCGGCCCTCGACTCCGGCCCGTCACCGATGCGTTGGGGTATCTCCCGTACGGCAACGGCGTCCACTACGACAGCGACGCGGGCCGGCGGCCACTGGTGCACCGCCTCGTCGCCGAGGGGACGCTCCCGGAGACCCACTGCACGGACGACGGGGTCGGCCTCGTGTACCGCGGCACGCGGCTCGTGGAGGCGGTCACCGAACTGCCGGGCAAGGGGGCGTACATCGTTCGCCGCGAGGGCGATGCGGCGGCCGAGGAACGCGTGGAGCCCCGCCTCCTGCCGGAGCCTCGTCACTAGATGATCTATTCCAAGGGGTCAGTGATCGTAGGCGATCAGTGAGCGTAGGACGGTTTGTCCGGTCGCGT